>CAUQPA010000075.1:0-11539 GCA_963519325.1 uncultured Pseudomonas sp.
TGCCCCAATCAGCGGCCGGTTGGGCTTGGCCGACGAAAGGTACCCTCATCAGTCGATTCTCCGCCAGCAGCAGCCTGAACAAGGGAATAGACATCGCCGGACAGGAAGGACAGCCCGTGATGGCGGCTGCCGACGGCACCGTGGTCTATGCGGGAAATGGTCTACGGGGTTATGGTGAACTGGTTATCGTCAAACACAGCGAAACCTACGTCAGTGCCTACGGTCACAACCGTAGGTTGCTGGTTCGGGAAGGTGAGCGTGTCAAGATAGGGCAGACGATTGCCGAGATGGGTTCGACCGGCACCGACCGGGTCAAGCTCCATTTCGAGATTCGCCGTCAGGGCAAACCGGTGGATCCCTTGCAGTTCCTGCCCAATCGTTGATTCGCTAGGCGCCGACTCGATCCCGCAGTCCTTTGGGGGCGAGTCAAGGCGCATCGGCAACGTATCGATACGCCCTGGCTCGGAGTTCAGACGAGCAAGGGTTACTCAGGATGATCCAGACCAAACAAGAAGCCGAGTTCGATCTCGGAGATGATGTTCTGCTTCTCGATTCCAATCCCTTCGGTGAGGAATCCGCCGATGCGGCGATGACCAAGGCGCTTTCCGGGCGCGGCAACCAGGTCGTCCGTGGGGCCAAGCTGGCCGACTACAGCCGCGCACTCGACGCCACTCAACTCTATCTCAACGAAATCGGCTTCTCGCCGTTGCTCTCACCGGCGGAAGAGGTGCACTTCGCGCGTCTGGCGCAACGCGGCGACCCCGCGGGTCGCAAGCGCATGATCGAAAGCAACCTGCGCCTGGTGGTGAAGATCGCCCGGCGCTACATCAACCGCGGCCTGTCACTGCTCGACCTGATCGAAGAGGGCAACCTGGGGCTGATTCGCGCCGTGGAGAAATTCGATCCCGAGCGTGGTTTTCGCTTCTCCACCTATGCCACCTGGTGGATCCGGCAGACCATCGAGCGGGCGATCATGAATCAGACCCGTACCATCCGCCTGCCGATCCACGTGGTCAAGGAGCTCAATCTGCACCTGCGCGCCGCGCGGGAGCTGACCCAGAAGCTCGACCACGAGCCATCCCCCGAGGAGATCGCTGCGCTGCTGGAAAAACCGGTGGCGGACGTCAAGCGGGTGATGGGGCTGAACGAAAGGATCAGCTCGGTGGACATGGTCCTGGGGCCGGATTCGGACAAGACCCTGCTCGACACCCTGACCGATGACCGTCCCACCGATCCCTGCGAGCTGCTGCAGGATTCGGATCTCAACCAGAGCATCGACCAGTGGCTGCTGGAGCTGCCGGAGAAACAGCGCGAGGTGGTGGTGCGCCGCTTCGGCCTGCGCGGGCACGAAGCCAGCACCCTGGAAGAGGTCGGGCAGGAGATCGGCCTGACCCGGGAGCGGGTACGGCAGATCCAGGTCGAGGCCCTCAAGCGGCTGAGGGAGATCTTCGAGCGCAACGGCCTGTCCAGCGACGCGCTCTTCTGAAGAGACCTGACTGAACAGCCGCCAAACGAGCCCGGAATTTTCCGGGCTTTTTTCTGCGTGTGGCTGTAAGCCTGAGCTTACAGCGCGCGTAAGCTGAAGACACGCGAGGCTGCCAGCGAGCATCGCTGGAGCAACTCGAAACAGCGTAAGTCACTGCCAAGAAAGGCTTTTATCTTTCAGCGGCGACCGCGAGACGGGAGAGGTGGGCTTAGGGTGGCAGATTGCCAGCCTTCGGGAGAAGCGTACTATCGGCGCTGTGTCTGGGACGACACGGATCGGCAGGATGCGGGTCAGGACACCTCGGGACGAGGTCCACCAGGACGGTGGCAGGACATCAGGGACAAGGACGAAGGGGGCGGAGCTATCCGCCCCCTTTTTTATTGCCGGCCGGCGCCGGCAGGACCTAGCGCTCGAGCTGGGCGAGCTTGCCGGTCTTGCCGTCCCACTCGGCGGCGTCGGGCAGGGCGTCCTTCTTCTCGGTGATGTTCGGCCAGATGTTGGCCAACTCACTGTTGAGTTCGATGAAGGCTTCCTGGCCGGCGGGCACCTCGTCTTCCGAGAAGATCGCCTGGGCCGGGCATTCGGGCTCGCACAGGGCGCAGTCGATGCACTCGTCCGGGTGGATCACCAGGAAGTTGGGGCCCTCGTAGAAGCAGTCCACCGGGCAGACTTCCACGCAGTCGGTATATTTGCATTTGATGCAGTTGTCAGTGACGACGAAGGTCATCTGCTCGTTCTCCTCAGGCTAAGGCGGCGGATTCTAGCAGCATTGCCAGGCCCCTCGTATCCGTTAACTCAGATACGCTTTTTCCATTCGTAGATAAGCTCCAGCGCCCTTCTGGGTGTGATGTCGTCTGGCTGCAAGCGTTCCAGTTCCTCGATGAGAGGATGGGCGGCGCTGGCGAACAGATCGGCCTGCAGCGGGCGGTCCTTGGCTGGCGCGGTCACCGGCAGCGGCGTACCCACCTCACCGTTGAAACTGGCCGCTTCCAGGCGGGCGAGGTGCTCGCGGGCGCGCAGGATGACGTCCTCGGGCACGCCGGCCAGCTGCGCCACGGCCAGGCCGTAGCTCTGGCTGGCCGGGCCGGGCAGTACATGGTGCAGGAAGACGATACGGTCGTTGTGCTCGGTGGCGTTGAGGTGGACGTTGGCCACCGTCGGCTGGCCTTCCGGCAGGACGGTCAGTTCGAAGTAGTGGGTGGCGAACAGCGTCCAGGCGCGCAGTCGCGCCAGCTGCTCGGCGGCCGCCCAGGCCAGTGACAGACCATCGAAGGTGCTGGTGCCGCGGCCGACCTCGTCCATCAGCACCAGGCTGTGTTCGCTGGCGTTGTGCAGGATGTTGGCGGTCTCGCTCATCTCCACCATGAAGGTGGAGCGGCCGCCGGCCAGGTCGTCGCTGGAGCCGATGCGGGTGAAGATGCGATCCACCAGGGACAGCTCGCAACGGGCCGCCGGGACGAAGCTGCCGACATGGGCGAGGAGCACGATCAGCGCGGTCTGGCGCATATAGGTGGATTTACCGCCCATGTTCGGGCCGGTGATCACCAGCATGCGGGTGTCATTGTCCAGGGTGACGTCGTTGGCGACGAAGGGCGTTTCCAGCACCTGCTCCACCACCGGATGGCGGCCCTGGCCGATCTTCAGGCAGGGTTCCTCGACGAAACGTGGCTTGTTCAGGTCCAGGTTGAGCGCCCGTTCGGCGAAGTTGGCCAGGACGTCCAGCTCGGCCAGGGCGGCGGCGCTGTCCTGCAGCGGCGCCAGGTGGCCGATGAGTTCGTCGAGCAGGGTTTCGTAGAGGGCCTTCTCCCGCGCCAGGGCGCGGCTCTGGGCGGACAGCGCCTTGTCTTCGAAGGCCTTGAGTTCCGGGGTGATGAAGCGTTCGGCGCCCTTGAGGGTCTGGCGCCGGATGTAGTCGGCCGGCGCAGATTCAGCCTGCTTGCTGGGGATCTCGATGAAGTAGCCGTGGACGCGGTTGTAGCCGACCTTGAGGCCTTGCAGGCCGGTGCGGGCCTTCTCGCGCGCCTCCAGGTCCATGAGGAACTGGCCGGCGTTTTCGCTGAGGGTCTGCAACTCGTCCAGCTCGGCGTCGTAGCCGCGCTTGATGACGCCACCGTCGCGGATCACCGCGGGCGGGTTGTCGATGATGGCGCGGGCCAGGGTGGCGGCCAGCTCTGGATAGGTCTGGATGCTCTTGGCCAGGTCGAGCAGGTGCGGGGCGATCATCTGCGTCAGCCCTTCCTGCAGCGCCGGCAGCGCGGCCAGGGCATCGCGCAGCCGGGCGAGGTCGCGCGGACGGGCGTTGCGCAGGCCGATGCGCGCGAGGATGCGTTCCAGGTCGCCGATGTCCTTGAGTTGCGGCTGCAGCGCCTCGAAGCGATAGCTTTCCAGCAGGCAGGTGATGGCGTCCTGGCGCGCTTCGATCACCGCGCGGTTGCGCAGCGGGCGATTCAGCCAGCGGGTCAGCAGGCGGCTGCCCATGGCGGTCTGGCAACGATCGACTACCGATTGCAGGGTGTTGTCGCGGCCGCCGGCCAGGTTGACGTCCAGTTCCAGGTTGCGGCGGCTGGCGCCGTCGAGGATGACGGTATCGTCCAGGCGCTCGTGCCGCAGGCTGCGCAGGTGCGGCAGGGCGGTGCGCTGGGTTTCCTTGGCGTAGGCCAGCAGGCAGCCAGCGGCGCCGATGGCCAGGCCCAGTTTGTCGCAACCGAAGCCCTTGAGGTCGCCGGTGCCGAATTGCTGGCAGAGGCTCTTCAGCGCCGAATCGCAATCGAAGTCCCAGGGCGCCCGGCGGCGCACGCCGCGGCGCTTCTCGGCGGGGAGGCCGGCGGGCCAGTCGTCGGGGATCAGCAATTCGGCGGGGTTGAGGCGTTCCAGCTCCGCCAGCAGGGTTTCCCAGCCGGCCAGTTCCTGCACGGTGAAGCGGCCGCTGGCGATGTCCAGCACGGCCAGGCCGAACAGGCGCTCGTCGCCCAGTACGGCGGTCAGCAGGTTGTCGCGGCGCTCGTCGAGCAGGGCCTCGTCACTGACGGTACCAGGGGTGATGATGCGTACCACCTGGCGTTCCACCGGGCCCTTGCTGGTGGCCGGGTCGCCGATCTGCTCGCAGATCACCACCGACTCGCCGAGCTTGACCAGCTTGGCCAGGTAGCCTTCGGCGGAGTGGAAGGGAATGCCGGCCATGGGGATGGACTTGCCGGCCGAGGCGCCGCGGGCGGTCAGGGTGATGTCGAGCAACTTGGCCGCGCGCCGGGCATCGTCGTAGAACAACTCGTAGAAATCGCCCATGCGATAGAACAGCAGTTGTTCGGGATGCTGATGCTTGATCTTGAGGTACTGCTGCATCATCGGGGTATGTGCGGAAAGATCGGTCATTGCTGGCTTTCTGGAGAGGGCGTCTATTTGACAATGCCCCATTGTCTAATACTTAGGCGCCCTTTGTCGGCATCCGAGGCGGTTCCGCGACGTCGATTTCGCGGTTGCGGATGTACCGCGCGGTCATCTTGGCGTCGGTGTGACCACCCAGCTTCTGGGCATCGTTGCCCTGGCGCTTGGTGTCGGTCAGCGCCTTGGCTCGGAGGTCGTGAAGGGTGGCATCAGCCACGCCGGCGCGGTCGCAGGCGATCTGGTACATCTGCTTAACGGTCTGATAGTTCACCGGCCGACCGCCCCGGGCCGTGCAGAAGAGGGTCAGCCCACGCACCGGTCGCGGCAGCGCCTTGGCTCGATCAATCACCGCCTGCAGATCGGGCGTCATCCGCACCACCAGGCGAGCGCCGGTCTTCTGCTGCTTGAAGGCGATGCCCTCTGGCGAGATATCGGCTAGGCGGATGGCTAGGACGTCGCTGATGCGCTGGCCGGTCAGGTAGCACATCTCGTAAATCACCCGCATGTTCGGTCCGGCGGCGGCCAGGATGCGGTGGAACTCTTCGTCGGTAACGTAGCGCTCGCGCTTCTTCTCGGCGTGGCGCTTGATGCCCACGCAGGGGTTCGAGTCCACCAGCTGCCACTCCAGGGCGTGCTGGAAGACTACCCGCAGGAACGAGAGGATCCGGTTGCACATGTTGGGCGTGTCGGCCATGTGCATCTTCAGCAGGGCGACGTGCTTCGGCAGCACCTGGCGCGGCTCGAACTCGGCGAAGGTCTCCTTCAGCTTCGCCGCGGCGATCTGGTACTGCTTGACCGTGTTCACCGCTAGCCGCGGCGTCATGTGCTCCAGCACCTTATCGATGAGCGCGGGCATCCCGCCCTGGCTCTTCGGATCCATCGCCTTGGCATAGGCAATCAGGGCCTCCTGGTAGTCCACGCCGAGCCGCGTCCATACGTTCTTGCGCACCAGGTAGTAGGCCCCGTGCTTCTGGTACATGCACGCCGGCAGGTGCCGGTCCTTCATGCGTCGGCGCATTCGCCTATCCCTCATCCAAGCCGCAGCTGCGGCTCCTTCCGTTTCGACGACACAGACCCCAGGCGCGCCAGGACAACCTCGCGCAGCACCTTGGGTCGGCCGTTCCCGTCTACCACGAAGCCGAACTTCTCGCCCCTCAGCCAGCGCACCTGATCGGTTGGCCGCTTGTAGCCGCTCAGTTCGGAAACCTCTTCCTCAGTCAGAAACATGGCTGTCTCCTTGCGGCTCATCAGGTGAGCCGATCGCGTGTGCTATTCGGCTCATGGCGCCAGCTCTGCCGGCACGCGGACGGTGTTGGGAAACTTGGTCGCCACGATTGCGCGGCAGGCGGCCACGAGCGGGGTGCCCCCGCCACCGCTAGGCCGCTGCTCTACTCCTGCAGCGCTGCAGACGTAGGCGCACCAGTATTCGCCGCTCTCCGTCCTGAAGCCTCGACCGTTGTAGCTGGTCTGGATGTGGTACTTCTCGATCAATGGACCGCCCTCAGACCACTCAGTCGAAGGCTGGTAATCGTTCGTCCAGCATCCTTCCATAGGCGCCAACTCGTAGATGCAGCTGACCCGGCCAGAACTGGAAACCTTCAGCTCCTCCGCCTGGGTAGCCTTGGCCACGGCCCAGTCCAGGGCCGCGCCATGCAACTCGGCTGTTTTCATCTCGATGAGCTCGCTCATACCTGCTGCTCCTTGGTCATCGCCTGGTCCCGGCGGCGGCGCTGGCAGGCATCAATGACCGTGCCTGCCTGTTCATGGGCCTGGTTCAGCAAGCTGACATCAACCTCCTTGCCCCAGGCGTTCTTGATCGGATTGGAAAGGCACTGGACGAACAGGCTGTCGCGTGCGGCCTCGTAGGCGTGAACCACCCCGATCAGCTCCGCGTTCTCCGCCTTCAGCCTGGCGATCTCCTCTTTGCACTGCTGTAACTGCTCGGAGTGTTTCTCCCTGGCCTGCTTGTGGGCTTGATATGCGTGCCAAGATTGGCCCTTCTTGACCGACTCATGGATTGCCGCTACATCTTCAGGCGTGAGGCGCGTGAGCGGCACTTCGGGGTTGAGCAGCAACTTCCCGTGATCCCAGTCGAAACCGACTTGAATGCCGCGCCCGGAGAGGCCCACAGAAGGCGTCCCGCCGAGGCTCCCTGGCGCGTGGACCACGATCCGTACTTCATGGTCAGCATCGCGCTCATCTATTGCCCCGTCGCGAGGGATGAAGGCTTCGAAGATGTCTTTCACTTTCATGGCTGTTGATCCTCTGGATCCTGCTGGACGCCCAGCTCTCCCATCACCTCGCAGGCGATGCCGAATGCCACGTCACCCAGCCTGGTCTCCCGGATAATCCGGTTCAGGCCATCCTTCAGCTCCGCGTTCTCCGCCTGCAGCCGCTCGATCTCCGCGCGCAGCTCCCGTACGAGGATGGTCATGCGGCCTCCTGGCCAAAGTGGCTTTGTTGATATCTGGATAGAAGGGCGGCTGCGACACGGGGATCGGTCTGGCGCGCTGCGAGTATTTCGGCCTGAGACGCCTTGTACTTGCGCCAGGCCTCATGCGCCTCTTCTGCGGTAGCGAAGCGACCAAGGTAGATCTGGCGGCCCGAGTCGACGTCTTGGCAGTTCGCCTTGAATCCTCTTCTCCGGCGCTCCGCATAGACGCCTACCAGCACTTCGCTTCTGTCGCCCTTGCGCTCAGTGAGGAAGACATTGACTGCTCGGTCGATGAATACGCAGGTGTCTGGGCCGTACAGCTTGTTTCCAGGCACAAGGAGGTCCTTGTCGATCTCCTTGCCCTGCCAGTCTTGCCTCTCCATCCAGGCCCTGAAGTTCGAGAAGATGAGCCATGAGTCAACGACAGAGCATCCTGCGTACGTTGGTCGTTTGGCCTGATAACTAGCGTTGTAGCAACGCCTTAGCATTCCTTTCCATCTGTTGTAGAAAGGGCATTCCCACAGGCTCTTTTGGGTTCGCCGACCGCCCGCAGTGCGGCTTCTTTGCCCTGCAATCTTCACCTGATAGCCGGCGTCATTCACGCCGACGCCCTCTACCAACTGCTGGCGAGTGTCTACGTCTGCAATCATCGCCATGGCTAATCTCCTGCGCGCTGCAGCTCCTTCTCGATCTGCTTGAACAGCTTTTCCCGGCACTTTTTGGCCTGGGCGTCTGGCAGCAGGCCGCCTAACAGCAGGCCGGTGATTGCTTTGTTCAAGCGCTCGAAGCGCTCGGCAGCATCCTGGCTCACGCCGTGGGGTGTCAGCTGCTCAACCAGGCTTGGGGCCATGGCGCCCATGCGAATCTCGAGTCCTTGGCTCATGCCGCACCGCCTTGGACCTTGCGTCCCCAAACGCAGACCGGGCCGTCTTCAGTGTCGTGGATCGAGAGCATGAACCAGCCATCGCCTGGCGGCGGGGTGGGAGTCCAGCGCGAGCAGTCGGCATCGCCGGTCTCGCAGTAGCGCTCGAACTCCTCGTCGTTGTCGCCTTCCATGGTGGTGAAGGTGGTTTCGATGCCTCGGGCAGCGATGTACGACTTGTACTTATCCAGCGGGATGTACTCCATGTCTTCCCACTCGGGCTCGCCCAGGTAATGCGGGTGGCACCACCAGCCCTCGGTATCGCGAACCACATCCATGGGCTCGATCTGAGCAGGGCGGCCTGAGTGCAACGGGCACAGGGTCAGATAGATGACGTCGGAGTACTCGCCGCCGCCATCGCTGATCCGGATCTTGCAGCCACAGGCAGCCGGCTCGCCGTTTACGAAAGCAATCGTGTTTTCCGTAGACATGACAGTCCTCATCCCGCGCCAGGGCGCAGGTTCAATGGGGTAGGGGTGGGGGATCAAGCTTGAGCGCGGTCCGGCGCCGTGGCCAGCCAGTTGCTGGCTGCCATCTCGGTCGTGAACAGCCGGCGCCAGCGGTCATCGCGGGCAACCGTCGAGGTCAGTGAGGAGCCGCGGCTGGAGATGATGGACACCGCCCCGGCGCTGTGGACCTCGACGGGGACGACGAAGCCCAGGCGGCGGTCGGCCAGGTACTGGGTGCGGCGGGCGATGGCCTTCTCCGTGGCGCGCTCCAGATCCCGGGCAGCGCACCGCTGCTCATCGCTGAGGTAGCGCCGGCCGGGTACCGGCATGTCGAGCTGGCGGCGGTAGTAGTGGACGGTCATCGGCCTGCATCCAACCTCGTCGGCTATCTGCCGGTCAGTGGCCGTGGCGCCGCGCTGGATCAGCAGATCTATGATTCGCCCGGGCAAGGTCTGGTCGATCTTGGATAGGGCGCTCATGAGCTACCCCCGTTGCCCTGGGCGCGCATGGCGGCGCGTGCCATGTCCGCAAACGTGGCCCAATACGAGGCCGGGTTCAGCGCTATTGGGTGTCCAGGTTCGGCCTTGGCGAAGGCTGCGAACAGCTTCCGTGCAAGCTGATCGACCGCCTCATCCCCATGCGCGGCGGCAGGCGATCCTTCTCGGCGAATGTCTTGAGCAACTATCGCTCTGGCGATCTGCTCGCTGGCCGCCACTACGTGCCGGTTGAAACTGCCCGGCACCCCGAACTCCCACTCTGTCGCCTGGCCGGGACGTTCCCAGCTCCGAACAAGCTTGAGGGACGCGGCGAGCTGTTTGGCGTTGGTCTGTGGCTCACCAGCAGCCACAGGAGCGGCGGCAGGCGGGGTGTTCATCTTGCGGATCAACTCCCACATATCGCAGCGGCCTTGCAGTTCACCTTGCTCATAGCTGCTGAACTCATAACCGCCTTCAGGTCCTACATACGGCGCAGGCGGCAGCTTGATTGCGGCGGGCTGGGTGGCGAGGGCGGCGCGTATGGCACAGTGATTATCTGCAAGCCAAGCTATCGCTCCTAGATTGTTATCGGCCCAGTCGCCGTCGCCCTCTAGAACGTCAGGCCCGAACAAATATTCATCGTAGGGCCTGCGTTCTTGTATTACGGGCATCTCGGGCAAACACATCCCGGCCTGCGCGCCCTGGGCTTCCTGCTGCTCGGCCTGGGCGAGATCCACGTCAGGTACCGGCCGCAGCGAATACCGATCCATGAACTCGTTCAGGTAGCGGCGCACCGCGTTCAGGTCTTCGAGGGAGCGGCAGTCCAGAACCTGCCCGATCAGGATCAGGGCCTCGCCATATTCCAGGCCATTCGCTTCGTGATCTGCCTTCATGCGCTCCAGCGCCACCAGGGCGTCGGTAACGTTGCCGTAGCCCATGTCGCGGGCCTTCTCCCATACCTCGTCGTACAGCTCGGCGCGGTACTGGTCCGACGTGGTGCCGGCGATGGCACGCTGGCCGGCCAGAAGGTCCTTGATATCTCGGTGCAGCCTTGAGCCGTTGCAGATGGCGTTATCACTATGACCGGAAAGGTAGGCGTCAACTTCGCGTAGCAGCGCCTGGGCGGTGTTGGCGAGCTCGCGGTGCTTGTGTAGGGTTCTGCATGCCTGGTCATAGGCCCACTGGGTTGGGGCTTTAGCCAGAACGGCATCCCGCTCCGCCTCCACCCGCGCTAGGGCCTCACGCTGGGCGGTGTCGCGGGCGCGCAGCTCATGCGCAAGCGGCGGGTAGCCTTCATCCTTCAACATCCGCAGGGCGGACTCGAACTGTTCGTTGTTCATGGATCAATACTCTGTCGGCACGCCAGATGGCGTGAGGGGAGGGGTGTCCGAATCCAGGTGGCTAGGTTATAAACATCCCCTTGACCGCTAAATTTGAAAACTAGCAAGGAAAGGGAATTCAATTGAAAAAGTATTTGTATCTCACGGAAGTGTCTTGGGCGGATGCTTGGGTCAGGGGTGGGGAAATACCTGTTTCTATGGCAAGCAAATATAAGCGTGAGGATCGCACTGCAATATATACCCCGGATGAAAATCTAATTCATGATTCTCCAGTGGATCTAAAGTCGCTTCATCCGTTCATCTCAATAAGAGGCAATGTCAAGAATCTAAGCATCACCAATAGCACCTTCAACGGTACGCGGATCCCTGATTTCTTTGGTGCTAGCTACTATGTTGAGGATGGCGGGATCCTCTCTTTCTGCGACGTGTTCTCTATCGAGATAGCTCAACGGCTTGAGAAGGCGGCGTGTGTTGAGATAAGTGATGTAATAGATTTAAAGCGCTGGCTTGATAAGCGACTGGGTTTAAAATCGGTCGCGGCATCTTGCGAATATACGCACGACCATCGGAGGAACCACTTTTTAAAGCATAATGATGATTCTTGGCAGCAGGAGTATCGCTTTTTCTGGAAGGGTATGTCTGCGGAGCGTTGGGTTCAGTTATGTCCTGGGGTAGGTAGGCTGATATGGGTAAAGGAGTGAGCGCGGCGTAGCTGATATTGCGCTTGATCTCAAGCCACGCCGCGGCATTGCTCAACGTGCGTCCAGGCACCGGTGCAGTCGTAGATATGCGCCGCCTGCTCCTCAGTGAGCGAGACGCCGCAGGGGTTGGCTATCCAGGCGCTGCCGACGATGTGGCGCCGGTTGCAGGTGTCCATCAGGGCCCGGTAGTGCTCCTCGATCACCTCGGTGAGCTGGCCGGCCATGTGGATGCCTGGCGTCGCGATCTCGCTTGACTTGATGTAGTGCAGGCCATTCTGGTCGATGCAGAAGGCGCTGAAGTAGATGACCCAGCGGTGGGCGATGTCGCAGACGGCGTTGGCCAGGGC
>CAUQPA010000076.1:0-11428 GCA_963519325.1 uncultured Pseudomonas sp.
GTGTAGGCGTTGAGCCCCAGCCCGCCCTGGTCGGCCGGCAGGGTCATGAAGGGCAGGGCGCCGGCGATGATGCCGGTGTCGTAGCCGAAGGCCAGGGCGCCCATGGTGGCGACCAGCACGGTGATGAAGGTCAGCCGGCGGGCCGAGGCCTTCTGGTCGGCGGCGGAAGAGGCGGAAGCGGGAACGGACATGGCGGAGCGAGATCCTGGCAAGACACGAAAGAAGCCGGTACCTGGACGCACCCGCCATCAGCGAAGCGAACGAGCTCGGCGTTTCGAGTCAGCGAAGGGGCGCCATGAATCCGGGCGTGGCTGATTAGGGCAGCGATGCCGGCTGGAGTTCCATGCGCGGCCGCCGGGAAAATCCAGGGTGCCGATTCCACGGCGCTATCCGGGAGTCACCCGGCTCAGCGACCCAATCGCTCCACCAGGAAATCCACGAATACCCGTACCCGCGCCGGCATGGCCGAGCCGCCGATGAAGACCGCATGGATGGGTTCCAGATCGCCCGGGTTCCAGGCTTCCAGCAGCGGTACCAGGGCGCCGCTGCGCAGGTCGTCGGCCACGCTGAAGGCGCCGATGCGGGCGATGCCGGCGCCTTCGCGGGCCAGCAGCGCCAGGGCTTCGCCGCTGTTGCATTCGATGTTGCCGGAGATTTTCAGGGAGAACGCCCGGCCATCCCGGGCGAAGGGCCAGTCGGGGGCGGCGCGGCGGAAGTTGAATCTCAGGCAATTGTGGCCGAGCAGGTCTTCCGGCACCTGGGGCGTGCCGTGGCGGGCGAGATAGGCCGGCGAGGCCACTATCACCTGGCCGGTGATGCCGATGGGGCGGGCGGTCAGGGGGCTGTCGGCCAGTTGGCCGAAGCGGATCGCCACGTCGGCCTGGCCGGCGAGGATATCGACCACCTCGTCGCCCAGTGCCAGGTCCACCACGATGTCGGGATAGCGGGCGCTGAAGGCTGCCACCAGCGGCACTATGGTCATGCGGCCGTGGCCGAGGGCGGCACTGACGCGCAGGCGGCCCTGGGGCACGCCCTGGTCGGCGATGGCTTCTTCCACCTCGGCTAGGTCCGCCAGGATGCGCCGGGCCGCACGCAGATAGGCCTGACCCTCGGCGGTGAGCGTGATGGCCCGGGTGGTGCGCAGCAGCAGCCGGGTGCCCAGGCGCTGCTCGGTGCGGGCGAGGGAGCGACTGACCGCCGAAGGCGTCAAGCGCAGGGCTCTGGCCGCGGCCGAGAGGCTGCCGGCTTCCACCACCTGCACGAAGACTGCCATCTCGCCCGACCTACCCGCCAGATCCATCTGTGACTCCTAAGCAAAGGTGCATGCCAGAACCGCCGGCTACCGGCGCTTGCAGCAGGAGCTTAGCATTCACCGCATAGATAAGGAGCCTTTTCCCATGCGTATCAATCCTCCCTTGCTGGCCCTGGCGACCGGTGCCTTCGGCATCGGCGTCACCGAATTCGCCCCCATGGGCATGCTGCCCAGCATCGCCGCCGATCTCGGCGTGTCCATCCCGGCGGCGGGCCTGCTGGTCAGCGCCTATGCCCTCGGCGTGCTGATCGGCGCGCCGCTGATGACCCTTACCACCGGACGCATCCCGCGTCGCCAACTGCTGATCGGCCTGATGGCCATCTTTACCCTGGGCAACCTGATGTCCGCCCTGGCCACGGACTACACCAGCCTGTTGATCGCCCGGGTGGTGACCTCGCTCAACCATGGCGCCTTCTTCGGCGTCGGCGCCCTGGTGGCGGCCAGCGTGGTCGCCCCGGACAAGCGCGCTGGGGCGGTGGCCGCCATGTTCATGGGCCTGACCCTGGCCACCATCGGCGGGGTGCCCCTGGCCACCTGGCTCGGTGAGTTGCTCGGCTGGCGCCAGTCGTTCTGGGGCATCGCTGGGCTCGGGGTGCTGACCATGGTCGCCCTCTGGTTCGCCCTGCCCAACGTCGCCCTGCCGCCGAGCGATGGCGTCATGGCCGAGATCCGCGTGCTGGCGCGGCCTCCGGTGCTAGCCGCCCTGGCGCTGACCGTGGTCGGCTCCGGCGCCATGTTCACCGTCTTCACCTACATCGCGCCCATCCTGAGCCGCGAGACCCATGCCTCCACCGCCTTCATCACCGCCATGCTGGTGTTGTTCGGCGTCGGCCTGACCCTGGGCAACCTCTGGGGCGGAAAGGCCGCGGACAAGTCCATCGACCGCACCCTGATCGCTTCCCTCGGCGTGCTCATCGTCGTCCTGCTGGCCTTCACCGTGCTGATGCGCTGGCCGCTGCCGGCCGCCGTGGCCATCCTCATCTGGGGCATCGCCAGCTTCGCCCTGGTCCCGCCGCTGCAGATGCGCGTGATGGAAGCCGCCCAGGACGCCCCCAACCTGGCCTCGGCGGTGAACATCGGTGCCTTCAACCTGGGCAATGCCATAGGCGCGGCGCTCGGCGGCGCGGTGATCAACGCCGGCCTGGGCTATCCCGCCATCTCCCTGGCCGGCGCCGGCATGGCCGCCCTGGGCCTGCTGATGGTGCTGGCCTTCGCCTGGCGTAGTCGGGCGGGCGTGGCGATGGCGGGGTAGTCCGCGCTACTCGGCAAAGGGCAGGGGTGTATCCGTGCCCCGGTCGACGGCGAAGGCGTTGAGGGTCATGGCCACCAGGGTGTAGTAGCCATACACCCCGATCAGCTCCACCATTCCCGCCTCGCCGAACAACGCCACCCCTTGCCGATAGAGGTCGACGGGCACCCGTCGGGTGTCCTGGAGCGCCGTACCTATGGCATAGACGCAGGCTTCCTCGGCGCTCTCGAACTGGGGGGCCGTGCGCTGCCGAAGCGCCTCGATCACCGCGTCCGCCAGGCCCGCCGAGCGGGCGATGGGTTCATGGATCTGCCATTCCGCCTGGGATCGCCACCAGGCCGCGGTGGTAAGAATCGCCAGCTCGGTGAGGCGCAGGTCGAGGCGGGTGCCGTAGCGGCAGAAGGCGCCCAGGCGCTGGGCGTGATCGGCCAGCTCCGGACTATGGACCCAGGCCAGGAAGGGCCCGTCGAGATTGCCACGCGGCCCGCGGAGGATATCGGCGAGCACTCGCTGCTGCTCTGGCGTCAGGTTTTGCTCGGACAGCGGCGTCAGGCGCGAAGAGATCGGCATGTCAGGGTCCTCAGAGGCTGGCTAGCACGGCGTCCAGGGTGCATGACAGCTTCTCGATGATTTCCTCGACATGGCCGTCATCGATGATGAAGGGCGGGGCGAGCAGGATGTGATCGCCGCGCTGCCCATCCAGCGTGCCGCCCATGGGGTAGCACATCAGGCCCTCGGCCATCGCTTGCTTCTTGAAGCGGGCATGCAGCTTGAGCTCGGGTGCGAAGGGCATCTTGCTCGCACGGTCGGCGACCAGCTCGATGCCGCGGAACAGACCGCGACCGCGAATATCGCCGACGTTGGGATGCTGGCCCAGCCGCTCGACCAGCCCCGCGTGCAGGCGGTCGCCCTGCCGCACGACCTGCTCGAGCAAGCCGCGCTGCTCGACGGCCTTTTGCACCGCCAGGGCGGCGGCGCAGGCCGTGGCGTGGCCGATGTAGGTATGGCCGTGCTGGAAAAAGCCGGAACCCTGGCCGATGGCGTCGCGAATCCGGGCGCTCACCAGGGTCGCGCCTATGGGTTGGTAGCCGGCGCCCAGGCCCTTGGCGATGGTGATGAGGTCCGCGGTGATGCCTTCCTGCTCGGCGGCGAACAGCGAACCGGTACGGCCCATGCCGCACATGACCTCGTCGAGGATCAGCAGCACGCCATGGCGATCGCAGACCTCGCGGATCTTCTTGAAGTAGCCGGCAACGGCCGGTACCGCGCCCAGGGTGGCACCCACCACCGGCTCCGCTAGGAAGGCCATGACCTGGTCGGCGCCCAGCCGCAGGATCTCGGCCTCCAGCTCCTGCGCCAGGCGGGTGGCGAATTGCTCGTCGCTTTCCCCGGCGCGCTGCTCGCGATAGGCATAGCAGGGGCTGACATGGCTGACCTCGATCAGCAGCGGCTGGAATTGCTGGCGCCGCCAGGCGTTACCGCCGGCCGCCAGGGCGCCCAGGGTGTTGCCATGATAGCTCTGGCGCCGGGCGATCACGTGCTTGCGCTGCGGCTGGCCGATCTCGACGAAATACTGCCGGGCGAGTTTCAGCGCCGTTTCCACGGCTTCCGAGCCACCCGAGACGAAATACACGGAATCCAGGCCGGCAGGCGCCCGGGCGATCAAGAAGTCGGCCAGCTCTTCCATCACCTCGGTGGTGAAGAAGGAGGTGTGCGCATAGGCCAGGGTCGCTATCTGCTGCTGCACCGCCGCGATGACGTCCCTATCGCTATGCCCCAGGCAGGACACGGCCGCGCCGCCGCTGGCATCCAGGTAGCGCCGACCCTCGCGGTCGATGAGGTAGGGCCCGTCGCCCGCGACGGCCGTGGGGTAACGCTGGGTAAGGCTGCGGTGCAGTACGTGGCTCATAGATCCTCCTGGTTCAGTGCAAATATTACTTGCATCTTGATCGGTGGCAACGGATATTTGCATTTCCGGCACGGCTTTCGGCTCATCCGGGTCTGAGCTGCCTGGCCCGTCGAAGGCTCTGGCACGCCACTGCCGTCTCATAAAAAGCAGAGATCCACCCCACTCCTTTACTGCCGCTTTCCCTCGCACCGACTTGCGGTGACCGAGCCCACTTTTTGCTGAGGAAAGACGATGAAGACCATCTTCAAAGCTTCGCTGGCCGCTATTGCCTTCGCCCTGTCGTGCGCCACCCAGGCAGCGGACAAGGAACTGTTGATCGCCACCGACACCGCCTTCGTGCCGTTCGAGTTCAAGCAGGGTAACGAGTACGTGGGGTTCGATATCGACCTGTGGGCGGCGATCGCCAAGGAGCTGGGGGTGACCTACAAGCTCAAGCCCATGGATTTCAACGGCATCATCCCGGCGCTGCAGACGCGCAACGTCGATGCGGCCCTGGCTGGCATCACCATCAAGGAAGAGCGCAAGCAGGTCATCGACTTCTCCGACGGCTACTACGACAGCGGCTTCCTGCTGATGGTCAAGAGCGACAACGACAGCATCAAGGGCGAGGCCGATCTCGCCGGCAAGACCGTCGCGGTGAAGAGCGGCACCTCCGCCGCCGACTACGCCAAGGCCCATTTCAAGGCCAAGGAACTGCGCCAGTTCCCCAACATCGACAACGCCTACCTCGAGCTACGCACCGGTCGCGTCGACGCCGCCATGCACGACACCCCCAACGTCCTCTACTACATCAAGACCGCCGGCGACGGCCAGGTGAAGACCGTGGGCACCCAGATGATGGCCCAGCAGTACGGCATCGGCTTCCCCAAGGGCAGCGAGCTGCGTGAGCCGGTCAATGCGGCGCTGAAGAAGCTGCGTGAAAACGGCACCTACGCGCGCATCTACGAGAAGTGGTTCGGCACCCAGCCGCAGTAATCCTGCCCGCTACGCAAGAGAATCATCCGCATGAATTTCCAATGGAGCGCCATCTGGGCTGCGCTCCCCGAACTGCTCGACGGCGCCAAACTCACGCTCTGGATCTCCATCCTGGGCCTGCTGGGTGGCGCCGTGATCGGCGTGGTCGCGGGCTTCGCTCGCGCCTACGGCGGCTTCCTCAGCAGCCGGGTAGCCCTCGTCTTCATCGAACTCTTCCGTGGCACCCCGATCATGGTGCAGGTGATGTTCATCTACTTCGCCCTGCCGCTGATGATCCCGGTGCGGATCGATCCCTTCGGCGCGGCGGTCGCCACCATCATGCTCAATTCGGGCGCCTACATCGGCGAGATCACCCGGGGCGCGGTGCTGTCGATCAACAAGGGCTTCCGCGAGGCGGGCCTGGCGCTGGGGCTGTCGCGCCGCGACACCCTCAAGTACGTGATCGCGCCGCTGGCCTTCCGCCGCATGCTGCCCGCGCTGGGCAACCAGTGGATCGTCAGCATCAAGGACACCTCCTTGTTCATCGTCATCGGCGTGGCCGAACTGACCCGCCAGGGCCAGGAGATCATCGCCGGCAACTTCCGCGCGATGGAAATCTGGACGGCGGTCGCGGTGATCTACCTGATCATCACCCTGGTGCTCAGCTACGTACTGCGCCTCATCGAAGCCAGGATGAAAATCCTATGATCGAATTCAAGAACGTCTCCAAGCACTTCGGCCGCATCCAGGTGCTGCACGACATCGACCTGAGCATCGCCAGCGGCGAGGTGGTGGTGATCATCGGTCCCTCGGGTTCCGGTAAATCCACCCTGCTGCGCTGCATCAACAAGCTCGAAGAGATCACTTCCGGCGAGCTGATCGTCGACGGTCTCACCGTCAACGATCCCAAGGTGGACGAGCGCCTGATCCGCCAGGAGGCGGGCATGGTGTTCCAGCAATTCCACCTGTTCCCGCAGATGACCGCCCTGGAAAACGTCGCCTTCGGCCCGATCCGCGTGCGCGGGGCGAGCAAGGCCGAGGCCCAGGCCCTGGCCCGCGAGCTGCTGGCCAAGGTCGGTCTGGCCGAGCGCGCCGATCACTATCCGGCGCAACTCTCCGGCGGCCAGCAGCAACGCGTCGCCATCGCCCGCGCCCTGGCGGTCAAGCCGAAGATGATGCTGTTCGACGAGCCCACCTCCGCGCTCGACCCGGAGTTGCGCCATGAGGTCCTCACCGTCATGAAGGCCCTTGCCGAGGAGGGCATGACCATGGTCATCGTCACCCACGAGGTGGACTTCGCGCGCAAGGTCGCCAGCCGGCTGATCTTCATCGACCAGGGCCGCATCGCCGAAGACGGTGACCCGAGGGCCCTGATCGCCAATCCGCCCAGCCCGCGCCTGCGGGAATTCCTCCAGCACGTGTCCTGAGGCCGCCCCATGCTCGCTCGACTCAAGCTTTCCGGCAGCGCCCACGACATCGGCTTCGGCCTGGGCGAATTCGGTCGTGATGCCGTGCACGCCAAGCTGCGCCCGCTGCCGCTCTGGCAGTGGCTGGCTAGCCAGGCCAATACGGAAAAGGCCCAGCGGATGGAGGCGCTGGTGCGCCAGCACTGCCCCCGTTACTGGCAGGAACTCGAAGGCCTCGCCGCCGGCCTGCGACTGCCGCTGGCGGAGGTCTTCCTGTGGAATTGCCGGGGCGATTTCCCCGGCCTGCCCGCGGTGGACGGCTGCACCACGGTATTTGGCCGGACTGCGCGCGGTACCCTGATTGCCCACAACGAAGATGGCCTGCCGCCATTACGCGGTGACTGCGCCTTGGTCGAGGTCAGGTCCGATGAAGGGGTGGCCTTCACCAGCTTCGCCTATCCGGGCTCCATTCCCGGGCACACCTTCGCGGTCAATGCGTGCGGGGTCGTCGCCACCGTCAACAACCTGAGACCGACGGATATCCCGGCCGGGCTGCCGCGGCAGATCCTCGGCCGTGCTTCCCTCGATGCCCGTTCGATAGACGAGGCCATCGCCGCCGTGTCCGTCCAGCCACGCGCCGGGGCCTTCCACCACGCCTTCGGCCAGGCCGGCTCGGCGCGGGTGGTCAGTGTCGAGGCGAGCGCAACGGCCACCGCCGTGGTCGAGATCGAGCGGCTCGGTGGCCATGCCAACCACATCGTTCACGCGGCTCTGGCTGGGGTAGGGCAGCGCATCACCGACAGCTCCGACGCCCGTCAGCGGCAGGTGGAGGCGCGGCTGGCGGCGCATCCGAACGAACTGTCGCCGGCGCAGGCGCTGGACATCCTGCGCGACACGGCAGTGCCGGCATTGCCGATCTATCGCTCCGCCGCCGACGATCCGGATGACGAGAACACCCTGGCCACCGCCGTCTTCATCCTCACGCCGACCGGGGTAGAATGGAGCGTTCACACCGGCTCGGCGCAGGAGACTGCCGCGGCCTCGGGTGTGGTTTCCGTTTCCGCATGATGGATGGCCGATGAGCAAAGCGAGCGCCCAGGCGCCAGATACCGTGGGTGGCCTGAAGGAGCTGTTGGCTGCTATCGAAAGGCAGGAAGTCGACATCGCCCTGGGCAGCAGTTCGGTGCGGGTGCTCACCGCGCTCATCGAATCGCCGCAGCGGGCCGCGGTCTCTTCCATCAGCGAGCTGGCCGAGCAGGTCAACGTCAACGCCTCCACCCTGTCGCGGCTGGCCCGGCGGCTGGGCTACCCGGGCTTCAGCAAGCTGCAGGACGTGTTCCGCCGCGAGCTGACCGAGGGCCGCAGCTTCTACAGCGACCAGGCCTCGCGGCTGGTGGTCGGTGCGGATGACAAGGGCACCCTGGCGCAACTCACGCGGTTGGGGCGCCAGGAGAGCGCCAATATCGCCAGCACCGTCGAGCAGGTCGATCCCGCGACCTTCGAGGCGGTGGTGGCGACCCTAAGCCAAGCCAAGCGCGTGCGCATCCACGGCATGCGTCAGTTCAACTCCCTGGCGCTGTTCATGGCCTATGGCCTGGGCATGCTGCGGCCGGACGTCGGCGCCCTGGATTCCAGTCGCCAGGGGGTAGCCGATGCCCTGGCCCAGTTGGAAGCCGGTGATGTCCTGGTGGTCGCCAGCTGCTTTCCCTACACCCCCAGCGTGCTGGCCACCGCCGAGGTCGCGGCGCGCCACGGCATCACTGTCGTCGCCTTGACCGACTCGGCCAGTTCACCGCTGGCCAAGACCGCCCAGCACAGCTTCTTCGTACCCAACCACAGCCTTTTCTTCAGCAACAGCATGTGCGCCTTCATGCTGCTCGCCGAGGGGCTGCTCAGCGCCGTCGCCAGCTCCCTGGGCGAAGCTTCGGTGGAGGCGCTCAAGTACCGGGAAACCCTGATCGCGGAGCTCAATGCGTCGCTGTGAGGTCGCATTCAGGCTGGCACTGGGTCCCCGGCCCTGGTCACAATAAGGTCTGACCTTTCCCAGGGAGCCTTGGCGATGGACCGGACCTGCACCACCTTCTACCTCGAAATGACGTCTTCCGCCGAGCTGCGGGAAAAGCCGCCACGGCCGGACCTGCAGATCGTCGAGTGCGAGGTGCCGCAACCCGAACTTAATCGCTTCCTCTACGGCCTAGTCGGCCAGGCCTGGGACTGGAGCGACCTGAACCGCTGGAGCGATGCCGAATGGCGCGCCCTGGTGGAGCAGGAGGGTCATCGCACCTGGGTCGCCTATCACCGCGGCGCCATCGCCGGCTACTACGAGCTGTACCGCCCGGATGGCCGCAACGTCGAGATCCGCTACTTCGGCCTGGCCGGCGCCTTCATGGGCGCGGGCTTCGGTGGCCCGCTGCTCAGCCATGCCCTGCGTTCCGCCTGGGACTGGCCCGGCACCGAGCGCGTCTGGGTGCATACTTGCACCCTCGACCACCCGGCGGCCCTGGCCAACTACCAGGCGCGTGGATTGCGGGTGTACAAACAGGAAGAGTCCTCGCTCTGAGTCGATCCCATCGGGTTCAGCCGCGACCACTCTCGAGAGCCATCGGCGTGCCTGGCACTTCGCTCCATGGCCGCCGGTCGAGTAGGTCCAAGCGCTGCTAATCTTTCACGCGGTTTGGACACCTCATGTTTTGGCTGTTCGTTAATGACCACTACATCGAGTCATCTACTCTTTATTTATGGGTTTTGGGGTGGTTCTTTAATATCTAATAAAAACTTAGATAAGCCTTTTTATATAGGATCGTCGAGTTATTCGGAAGGTCCTGGAAGAGTTCCTGATCTTCGTATACCGCACGCCAGAGCGGAACGGTTGCTCGTCGCTTGAGTATTTGATTGCTAATCCACTATCAATTTATCCGTAAGCCATGCATATACTTGCCTGGGAACTTCTGGTCGCCACTCGATCTCGATAAGACTTCACTAGCCTGCCTGGAATTGACATCAGGCATTGATCGTCTTGCGAGGGTGTTGACTATGCCTCTAGTCGTGATTACCGGAGCGGGTGCTGGCGTGGGACGGGCCACGGTGGAGGAGTTTGCCAGGGCGGGCTACGACGTGGGGCTGCTGTCCAGGGACCCGCAGCGCCTCGAGCAGGCGGCGGAGGCTGCCCGGGCGCTGGGCGTTGCCGCGCTGCCGGTACCGACCGACGTGGCGGATGCCGAAGCGGTAGAGGCTGCCGCCGAGCTGATCGAACGCCAGCTCGGGCCTATCGACGTCTGGGTGAACGTTGCCATGGCGACGGTCTTCGCGCCGGTATCCGCCTTGACCGCCCAAGAGGTCGAGCGGGGGACGCAGGTGACCTATCTGGGCCAGGTCAACGGCATGATGACGGCGCTCAAGCGCATGCGCGGGCGCAATCGCGGGGTGATCGTCAACGTGGGCTCGGCTTTGGCCTATAGATCGGTGCCCTTGCAAGCCGTCTATTGTGGAGCGAAAGCCGCCGTCCGGGGTTTCACCGACTCTTTGCGTTCGGAAATCCTGCATGACAAGTTGAACGTCCACCTCACCATGATCGACTTGCCGGCGGTCAATACGCCGCAATTCGATTGGGCACGGAACAAGATGGGTCACAAGGCCCGCCCCGTCGCCCCGGTGTTTCAACCGGAAGTGGCGGCCCGGGCGATACGCTTCGCCGCCGAGCATAGAAGACGCAATCTCTGGCTCGGCTTTCCGACCATCAAGGCGATACTGGGCAATCGCCTCGCGCCAGGTCTCATCGACCGTTATCTGGCGCGCACGGGCTATTCGGGGCAGCTGACCGCTGAACCCCTCACGGCAGAAGCCTCCGGCAACCTGTTCGATCCCGTTCCCGGTGAATTTGCCGCCCATGGCCGCTTCGACCAGGAAGCCAAGCCGAGCAGTCTGCAACTGTTCACCGATCGCCACCGCGCCACCTGCTGGGCCCTCGCCGGTGCGGCGGCGGTGCTCGGTGTGCGTCAGCTGCTGAAGCGGCGTTGAAGTCCAGCAAGACCCAGGGACATCGAGGCAAGACATAAGGAGATGAAAAGGATAGGGGTGTAGAGATAGGGGTGATCTCGTATTCAGGTAGTGCACCCGGCTGGCGAGCGGGTAGCGATGCGATCCTCGACCTCAGTCATGCAGGTGGCCCCGATGATCAAAGAACACTACGACGTCGTCGTGATCGGCTCCGGCCCCGGCGGCAGCAGCCTGGCCTGGAAGCTCGCGCAAACCGGAAAGAGCGTGCTGGTGATCGAGCGTGGCGATTACCTAAAGCGCGAACGGGAAAATTGGGACACCGACGAGGTGTTCGCCAAGGGTCGCTATCAGGCGGACGAAACCTGGACATCCTCGGCGGGCGATACCTTCCGGCCCGGGCTGCACTATTTCGTCGGTGGCAATTCCAAGGTCTACGGCGCCGCCCTGTTTCGCCTGCGCGAGGAAGACTTCTTCGCGGTGCAGCATGCCGAGGGCCTCTCGCCGGAATGGCCGCTCAAGTACGACGTCTTCGAGCCCTACTACCAGGCCGCCGAGGAGCTGTTCGAGGTCAGGGGCCGGCGCGGCGAAGACCCCACCGAACC
>CAUQPA010000077.1:0-11415 GCA_963519325.1 uncultured Pseudomonas sp.
GGACAAGGGGCTGCCCTATGTCTCCGGCCCCCAGTGGCTGGCCGAGCACGTGCTCCAGGGCCGCTGGGTGCTGGCGGTCGCCGGCACCCACGGCAAGACCACCACCACCAGCATGCTGGCCTGGGTGCTGGAGCATGCCGGCATGAGTCCGGGCTTTCTCATCGGTGGAGTACCGCAGAACTTCGGCATCTCGGCGCGGCTGGGCGGCACGCCCTTCTTCGTGGTGGAGGCCGACGAATACGACAGTGCCTTCTTCGACAAGAGATCCAAGTTCGTCCACTACCGGCCGCGGACCACCATCCTCAATAACCTAGAATATGATCACGCGGACATCTTCCCGGACCTGGCGGCCATCGAGCGGCAATTCCATCACCTGGTGCGGACCATCCCCAGCAGCGGCCTGATCATCCATCCCACCGCGGAGACGGCGCTGGTGCGGGTGCTGGAGATGGGCTGCTGGACCCCGGTGCAGACCACCGGTGAAGGCGGCCAATGGCAGGCGCGCCTGTTGGCCGAGGACGGCTCGCGCTTCGAGGTGCTGTTCGCCGGTGAGGTCCAGGGCACCGTGGCCTGGGAGCTGACCGGCCAGCACAACGTGGCCAATGCCCTGGCCACCCTGGCGGCGGCTCGTCACGTCGGTGTGGTGCCCGCTCTGGGCGTCGCCGCCCTGAGCGAATTCCGCAGCGTCAAGCGGCGCATGGAAAAGGTCGCCGAGGTGCGCGGCGTGACCGTCTACGATGACTTCGCCCACCACCCGACCGCCATCGCCACTACCCTGCAGGGGCTGCGCGCCCGGGTCGGTAGCGAGCGGATCATCGCCGTGATCGAGCCGCGCTCGAATTCCATGAAGCTGGGGGCTCACCGCGACGGTCTGCCGGACAGCGTTACCGGGGCCGACAGCGTGGTCTGGTACGCCCCGCCGAATCTGGGCTGGGACCTGGCCGGCACCGCCGCCGCCTGCCAGGTGCCGGCGGTGGTCTGCGACTCCCTGGAGGCCATCATCGAGCGCGTCAAGGCCGAGCTGGACGGACCCACCCACGTGGTGATCATGAGCAACGGCGGTTTCGGCGGCCTGCACGGCAAGCTGGCCGCGGCCCTGGAGAACGCCTGATGGCCGGCCCGGAACGCATCACCCTGGCGCTGACCGGCGCCTCCGGTGCCCAGTACGGTCTGCGCCTGCTGGACTGCCTGGTGCAGGAGGAGCGCGAGGTGCACTTCCTCATCTCCAAAGCCGCGCAACTGGTGATGGCCACCGAGACCGACGTGGTGCTGCCGCCCAAGCCCCAGGCCATGCAGGCTTTTCTCACCGAATACACCGGTGCGGCCCCCGGCCAGGTGCGGGTGTTCGGCCAGAGCGACTGGATGGCGCCGCCCGCGTCCGGCTCCAGCGCTCCCGCGGCCATGGTGGTCTGCCCCTGTTCCACCGGCACCCTCTCGGCCATCGCCACCGGGGCCAGCAACAACCTCATCGAGCGCGCCGCCGACGTGGCCCTCAAGGAGCGTCGGCAACTGATCCTGGTACCGCGCGAGTCGCCGTTCTCCAGCATCCACCTGGAAAACATGCTCAAGCTGTCCAACCTCGGCGTGACCATCCTGCCGGCCTCGCCGGGGTTCTACCACCAGCCGCAGACCCTCGACGACCTGGTGGACTTCGTGGTGGCGCGCATCCTCAACACCCTGGGCATTCCCCAGGACATGCTGCCGCGCTGGGGCGAACATCACCTGGCCGGTAACGATGACTAGGGCCGCGCGCCTTGGGCTACTGCTCACGGCCATGCTGGTCCTCGGCGGCTGTGCCACGGCGCGCACCCTGGACGCGGCCAAGCCCGGTGCGCCGGTGGTCTATGCCGGCACCCGGCTGGATCTCTATGCCCTGCAGGGCGGTTGCTGCGCCCAGGATCGCTTCGGCGCCGAGGCCCCGGCCTGGCCGGCGCTGGACCTGCCCGGCAGCGCGCTACTCGACACCCTGCTGCTGCCGCTGTCGCTGCCGGCGGCCATTGGCGGGCGCGGCAGTGTGCGCGGCGGGCTCTAGAAAGCCTTCAGCAGCTCACCGAGCCTGGCCATGGCCGCCTCGCTGCGTGCGTCCCAAGGATGGCCGCAATTGAGTCTGATGCAGTGGCGAAACCCCTGTTGCGCGGAAAAGATCGGCCCTGGCGCCAGGCTGATGCCCTCGGCCAGGGCCTGGCGGTAGAGCGCCAGGCTGTCCACCCGCGTGGGTAGTTCGAACCAGAGAAAGTAACCGCCCTGGGGCCGACTGACCCGGGTATCGGCGGGGAAATGGCGCCGCGCCGCCGCCAGCATGGCCTGGCGCTGCTGGTCGAGCTTCAGCCGTAGCCGGCGCAGATGGCGTTCGTAGCCGCCGTGCTGCAGGTAGTCCGCCAGGGCGGCCTGGGCCGGCATCGAGGGGGTGATGGTGGTCATCAGCCGCAACCGGGCGACGGCGCCGGCCTGGCGGCCGGCAGCGATCCAGCCGACGCGATAACCTGGTGCCAGGCACTTGGAAAAGGAGCCGCAGTGCAGTACCAGGCCGTCGCAGTCGAAGCGCTTGACCGGGCGGTGCGGTTCGCCGCCACTGTAGAGTTCGGCGTAGACATCGTCTTCCAGCAACGGGACCTGATGGCGTTGCAGCAGGCCATAGAGGCGCTGCTGGGCGCTATCGTCGAGACTGGCCCCGGTGGGATTCTGCAGGCCGCTCATGAACCAGCAGGCCTTGATCGGCAGGCGGGCGAGGGCCTCTTCCAGGGCATCCAGATTCAGACCGTGCTCGGGATCGACCGGGATCTCCACCGCCTTGAGCTGCAACCGCTCCAGTACCTGCAGGCTGGCATAGAAGGCCGGACTTTCCACCGCCACCAGGTCACCGGGCCTGGTCAGGCTCTGCAGGCCCAGGTTCAGCGCCTCCAGGGCGCCATGGGTGATCACCAGTTCTTCACCGACGTCGGGCATGCCGGCCAGGCCATAGCGCCGGGCGATCTGCCGACGCAGCTCCGGATGGCCGAGGGTGACGTAGGTGGTGAGGTCCTGGGCGGGCAGGTCGCGTAGGCCATGGGCCATGCTGCGCGCCAGCCGGGCCAGGGGAAAGAGATCCGGGCTGGGAAAGGCCGAGCCGAAGGGCACGATGTCAGGATCCTGCAGCGATTGCAGCACCGAATAGACCAGGTCGCTGACCGCCACCTCGGTGCCTTCCAGCGGCGCTAGCAGCGGTGCCACGTCGCGCGACCGCGCCGGTTCGCGGACGAAATAGCCGGATCGCTCGCGGGCCTCGATCAGGCCGCGGCTTTCCAGCAGGTAATAGGCCTGGAACACCGTGGAAGGGCTGATGCCGTGGGTCTGGCTGGCGCTACGTACCGACGGCAGGCGATCGCCTGGGGCGAGGACGCCGGTAGTCATCAGGGTGGCGAGCTGGTCGGCGAATCTTTCGTAGCGCTTCATACGAGGCCGGAGCAGGGGAGACGACCACTATAGCGAGCCCTGGCCATCTGATCCGGTTTTTCCGGCGGCTACCTGCTGCTGTAAAGCCCTAGCTCTGGAGCCTAAGCTCTACTCATCCCTTTCTGGCATCCCCGGAGGCCGCCATGAACGATGGCATCTTCATGATTCTCTTCAGCCTGCTGGCGCTCATCCTGCTCGGCAGCGGCTACTACGCCTGCGTCATGCTGAACAAGGACCGCCGCGACGTGGAAAAGAACGATCAGCTGCGCTGATCGCCTACCTCGCAGACATCCACCCAGCGCGCCTCGCTGAGGGCGGCCAGCCGCTCCGGGGTGAGGCGCACGCAGCTGTGGATGGCACCGGCAGCGGGTAGCACCTCGTCGAAGGCTTTCAGCGATTCGTCGCAATACACCGGCAGCGGGGTGGCCAGCCCGAACGGGCAGACGCCGCCCACCGGATGTCCGGTGAGGCCTTCCACGGTCGCCGCATCGAGCAGCTTGGCCTTGCCGCCGAAGGCCGCCTTCAGCTTGCGGTTGTCCAGCCGGGCATCGCCACGGGCGACCAGCAGGAGTTGCTGCTCGCCTACCTTGAGGCCCAGGGTCTTGGCGATCCGCCCCGGTTCCACGCCATGGGCGGCCGCGGCCAGGGTGACGGTCGCGGTACTGGTCTGGGCTTCGAGGATCTCGAGGTCGGGCGCGATGCGGGCGAGGTGCTGGCGAACGGAGTCGAGGCTCATGGGGCTTCCCGTGCAGGTAAACCCCGACTTTCGGCAATCCGTACCGCCCGCGTCAAGGCTGACTCAGCACTCCACGAAGGTCACGGCCAGGCCGCCGCGCGAGGTTTCCTTGTACTTGTCGTGCATGTCCGCGCCGGTTTCCTTCATGGTGCGGATCACCTGGTCGAGGGAGATGAAGTGTTCACCGTCGCCCCGCAGGGCCATCTGGGCGGCATTGATCGCCTTGACCGCGGCGATGGCGTTGCGCTCGATGCAGGGTACCTGCACCAGGCCGCCCACCGGGTCGCAGGTCAGTCCCAGGTTGTGCTCCAGGCCGATCTCGGCGGCGTTTTCCAGCTGCGCCGGGCTGGCGCCCAGCACCTCGGCGAGACCGGCGGCGGCCATGGCGCAGGCCGAGCCGACCTCACCCTGGCAGCCTACCTCGGCACCGGAGATGGAGGCGTTCTTCTTGCACAGGATGCCGACGGCGGCAGCAGCGAGCATGAAGCGCACCACGTCGTCGTCGCAGGCGTCGGGATTGAATTTCATGTAGTACATCAGCACTGCCGGGATGATCCCGGCCGCGCCGTTGGTGGGGGCGGTGACCATGCGCCCGCCGGCGGCGTTCTCCTCGTTCACCGCCAGGGCGAAGAGATTGACCCACTCCATGGCGGAGAGGGTGGAACCGATGACGTTGGGCTTGCCGATGGCTTGCAGGCTCTGGTGCAGGCGGGCGGCGCGACGGCGCACCTTGAGACCGCCGGGCAGGATGCCTTCGTTGGTCAGTCCGTTCTGGACGCATTCGCGCATCACGCCCCAGATGCGCAGCAGGCCGCCGCGGATCTCGTCTTCGGCGCGCCAGCTCTTCTCGTTGGCCAGCATCAGCTCGGCCACGCCCAGGCCATGACGGCGACACAGCTGCAGCAGCTCGGCGCCGCTGGAGAATTCGTAGGGCAGTTCGGTGGTGTCGTTGTCCAGCACGCCGCTGGCGGCCTGGGCAGCGTCCACCACGAAGCCACCGCCGATGGAGTAGTAGGTCGCCTCGGCCACCTCGCCGGTGGCGCCGAAGGCGGTCAGGGTCATGGCATTGGGATGATAGGGCAGGCTTTCGTCCAGCAGCAGCAAGTCTTCCTGCCAGTCGAAGTGGATCGCCTGGCGCCCGGCCAGCAGCAGCTGGCGCTCGTTGCGCAGGGCTTCGATGCGCGGCTCCACGGCGGCGGGGTCGACGCGATCCGGCCATTCGCCCATCAGGCCGATCAGGGTGGCGCGGTCGGTGCCATGGCCGACGCCGGTGGCCGACAGCGAGCCATAGAGGCGCACCTCGACCCGCTTGACCTGCTCCAGCAGACCCTCGTCGACCAGGCGCTGGGCGAAGAGGGCGCCGGCCCGCATCGGGCCCACGGTATGGGAGCTGGACGGACCCACGCCGATTTTGAACAGGTCGAAGACGCTGATGGCCATGACGATGATCTCTGATTGAGCTTGAATGGGCGCCAGACAAGGTGCCGGCGGATGGCTCATAGTGGTGATAAGCCCTCAGCTCGCACAAACGAAAGCTTCTAAGCGATCCTTTAGCGGAACTCATCGATGAGCCGGATCCTCAACGCCCAAACCCAGGCCTGGCTGCAGGTCTTCGCCTGCGCCGCCCGGCACCTGTCCTTCACGCGCTGCGCCGAAGAGCTGCACGTGACGCCCGGCGCCATCAGCCAGCAGATGCGCCAGCTGGAGGAGCGGCTGGGCTTCAAGCTATTTCACCGGGTGGCCCGTGGCCTGGAGCTGACCGCCGAAGGCCAGCGTCTGGCGACCACCCTGAATCAGGCCTATGGCCTGATCGACGCCGAATTGCGCCGGCTCAACGCCGGGCAATTCGGCGGGGTGGTGCGGCTCAGGTCGATTCCCTCTTTCCTCGGCAAATGGCTGACCCCGCGCCTGCCGCGCCTGCAGGCGCGCTTTCCCGATCTGCAACTGCGGCTGGTGGCGGAAGACAGCAGCTGGTCGCTGCGCGAGGGCGAATTCGACCTGGCCATCGACCTCAACGACGGCAGCTATCCAGGCCTGGCCTCGACACCGCTGATGGATGAAGAGATCTTTCCGGTCTGCGCGCCCAGCCTGCTGGCGGGGCGGCCGCCGCTGGAACGGCCAGAGGACCTGGAGTTCTATCCGCTGCTGCACGACATCACCGCCTGGCGCGGCAGCTACGAATACGCCGAATGGGAGTTCTATCTGGCCAGCATCGGCGCGCCGGCGCTGGATGTGCGGCGGGGTCACACCTTCAACCGCAACCACCTGACCATCGAGGCAGCCATCGCCGGCATGGGGGTGGCCATCGCCCGGCGTGCCCTGATCACCGACGAGCTGGCGCGGGGTGTGCTGGTGGTGCCGCCCTTCGGCCGCTCGGTACCGGCGCACAAGAGGTACATGCTGCTCTATGCCCAGGGCGCCCTGGCCGATCCACGCTTGCGCGCCCTGCACGACTGGCTGGTGCAGGAGGTCGATCAGATGGTGCTGGCGCAGCCGGCGTAGGAGCCACTGTCTGATCGCGACCAGGGTGGTCAGCCGACTTGGCCGATCCTGGCGTCCGGCGTAAGTTGGGTTGAGCGCAGCGAAGCCTAACAGCTCCTGCCTCGGCACCGGTGATGTTGGGCTTCGACGATGGAGCCGTCTCAGCCCAACCTACGATTGATTCCGCCCAAGAAGGCTGCTCCTGCAGGCGACCAAGCCTTCCGCACCGTGGCGTGGAAAACGGCGCAGCCTTTTCCACCGGTGGCTTCGTCGTGAGGCGTGCCCTCACCCCAGC
This sequence comes from uncultured Pseudomonas sp., assembly GCA_963519325.1. Taxonomy (GTDB): domain Bacteria; phylum Pseudomonadota; class Gammaproteobacteria; order Pseudomonadales; family Pseudomonadaceae; genus Chryseomonas. The sequence goes on from CAUQPA010000077.1 coordinate 6,945, forward strand.
CCTCTCCCAAAGGGAGAGGGGGCTGTCCGAGCGAGAAGGGGCTTGTGCAGGCTCCGTAGCGTGGAAAACGGCGCAGCCTTTTCCACTGGGGGCTTCGTCGTGAGGCGCGCCCTCACCCCAGGCCTCTCCCAGAGGGGGAAGGGCTATCCGAGCGGGGAGTGGCGGTAATAGGGCTTGGCAACGCTTGATCGACCCGTGCGGGGCCTACCCGTAGGAGCGGCCGCACCGGCGGACCGCCATGACCGCGAGGGCGGCAACCCAGCCCTTGGCTCTACGCCTTCAACGTCCCAGCTTGCGCAGTTCGTCCGACTCCACCACCCGCACGCCCTTGCCTTCTTCCAGGGCCAGGCGCCACAGGGCGCGCGCCAGGACCGTCGCTTCGATGCCGTGCCATTTGCCCGGCAGCCACTGGGACAGCGGGGCGGCCAGGCGTTCGCCCAAACGCTCTTCCTGGCGTTGCCCGATCAGTAGCGAAGGCCGCGTCAGGGTCAGTTGCGGCCAACCCTGGTCCTGCAGGGCTTCCTCCAGCTCGCCCTTGACCTTGTTGTAGAAGATCGAGGATTGCGAATCGGCGCCGATGGCGCTGACCACGATGTAGTGGCGGGCGCCCAGTTCGAGCGCGCGCTGGCCGACCGCCAGGGGCAGGCCGAAGTCCACGGCGCGAAAGGCCGCCTCGGAGCCGGCCTGCTTCAGGGTGGTGCCGAGGCAGCAGAAGGCCACGTCCAGCGGGCCTTCCAGGGTCGGCAGCAGGCTGTTGAGGTCGCCTACCGGGTTGTCCAGGCGAGCGTGCTCCGCCAGGGGGCGGCGCGTCGGCGCCAGCACCCGCGGTACCGTCGGCTCGTTGAGGAGACGGTCGAGCAGGTGTTCGCCGGTCAGGCCGGTGGCGCCGGCGATGAGGGCATGCTGAGGCGTCAGGTACACGGGGCTCTCCTAGGTAGCGGCGGCCGCTGATGTCGGATTGGACCGCGGGCGTTCCGGTTGTTCGTCAGCCTCGCGGGCACGCGCGGCACTCAGCGGCTCGCCCGCCAGGCGCGCCATTTCTGCAGCACGGCGGGCGGTGCCCAGAGCTGGGGCTCGGACGGGTCGAAGCCTTCGGTCTTCTCGCGCACGGACACGGTGTCGCGGGCGCGCTGGAAGGCCTGTTCGGGATCGTCGGTGTGCTGGAAGGCCTCGGCGAACAGGGCCCGCCCGAAATAGGTGAAGTCGGCTTCGTCGGTGCAGCCGAAGGAGGTGCGGTCGGCCTTGGAAGCGGTCATCACCAGGGTGTGGTCGTCTTGCAGTTGCGGGATGAAGCCGCCGCTGTAGCAGCTGGAGACGATCACCAGCTTGTCGCGTCCGCGCAGCGGCGCGAGCAGGCGGCCAAGTTCCGCTGCGGGCAGGCTGGAGAGATCCAGGCCCGGCTGGTCGAGCACCAGCTGGTGGTCGGCCGAGCCGTGGCTGGTCAGGTAGATGAGGATGAGGTCCTCGGGGCCGGTGCGCTGGGCCAGGGCCTGCAGGCTCTGATAGAGATTCTCGCGGGTGGCCAGCGGATGGTCGTTGCGGATGTCCTTGGCGTTGATCAGGCGCACGACGTCGCGCGCGCCCCAGGTGGTGGTCAGGAAGTTGGCGACATAGTTGGCTTCCCGCTGGAACACGCCTTGGTTGCCATCGCCCGCCAGGACCAGGCCGTAGAGTTCGGTGGCCGGGGTGGAGGCCGGGATCTGCTGCAGTTCCTGGTCGAGCACCTTGCCCTGGTCGAGCAGGGCGCGTTCCAGGGGATCGGCGATGTACTGGCCCTGGTCGTCGCGGATGCGCTTGCCACCCTCCCAGAGGCCGCGTTCGAGTTGGCCGTCAGCACGGGTGAGCACGCCCATGCCGGCATAGACGCCGTCGGCGAAGGTGCCGCGATAGACGCTGCCGTCACTGTTGGTGAGCACGCCCTGGCCGTCGAACTTCCAGTTGCGGAAGGCGCCGCGGTACTGGCTGCTGTCGCTGCCGACGAATTCGCCGTTGCCGGTCAGCTCGCCGGCGGTGAAGCGCCCACGCCAGAGGTCACCGCTGGCGCTGCGGTAGACGCCGGCGCCCTCGAACTGGTCGTCGACGAATTCACCGTCGTAGCGATCGCCACCCGGCTCCTGCCACTGGCCGACACCATTGAGGTGGCCGTCGTTGAAGGTGCCGATGGTCTGGGTGCCGTCGCTGTCGAGCTTGGAGCCCTGGCCCTGCATGCGGCCGTTGACGAAGCTGCCGTGGTACTCCCAGCCGGCGCTGCTGATGAGATTGCCCTGGCCATGGTAGAGACCGCGGCGGAAGGTGCCCTGATAGTAGGTGCCGTCGGCGAATTGCTGTTCGCCCGGACCTTCGGCGAGGCCGTCCTTGAAACGGCCCTTGAGCCAGTTGCCATTGGGCCACTCGATGCGGCCACTGCCGTTGAGCAGGCCACTGACGATCTCGCCGGTATAGACCCCGCCGTCGGGCAACCTCACGCTGCTCGCATTGGGCGCTGCCTGGGCGACGCAGGTCGCCAGCAGGAAAGCGGCGAGGGCGAGACGACGCAAGAGGGTGCTCATAGGTGGGGTCGGCGGGCGCTTTAACGCGCCTCGAGCCGGACCAGGTGACGCTCCAGCGTCGCGGAGTAGGGCTCCAGGAGGCGCTCCACGCAGCTGGCACCGGCCGGGCTGGCGATGGTGCGGATACGGGCGCGTTTACGCAGCAGCTCGTCCTCGGCGATGCTGTGTTCGACCAGCAGCAGGTTGCGACTGTGGCGACTCAGCGCCTGGGCATTGCGTACGGTGGTGTTGTCCAGCAATTGGGCGAGCTCCAGGCCGGCGAGGCGTTCGCCCTGAGTCAGACCCAGTTGCAGCTGCAGGGTTGCACCGCTGCCCACCACTTCCACCTGCAGGGCATGGCCCAGGGCACGCATGATCTCGCCGCAGCAGAGCGCCCGGGTGAGGTAGTCGTCGTCGTCGCTGCGCTCGTGGAAGAGAATCAGGCTGCCGCCGTCCTTGAGGGTGTGCAGTTCGCCGTCATAGAGCTCGGTGGCCTGCTGCAGGCAGTCGCGATAGCGCTCGAGCAGCTGTTCGAGGCGGCTGCGTGGCAGGCGGCTGAGCTGGTCCTGGGCGCCGAGCTGGATGGCCAGCACCGCCGAGGTGACGATGTCGGGCTCGGTGGGCAGCGCCGGGGCCGGGGTGGCCGGCGGCTCGGTGAAGGAATCCGGGACCAGGTCGGCGAAGGCATCGGCATCCAGCTCGGCGTCGGCGTCCGGCTGTGCGGTCGTGGCTGGCTTGCGGGCGGCCGGTTTGGCGCTGGCGGCCTTGCGCGCGGGCGGCGGCTTGACGCTGAGGCCGCCCTGCTCGTCAGCGAAGGGGTCGTCGTCCTCGGCGGTTTCCGGCTTGGGCGGCTTGGGTGGCACCAGCCGGCTCTGCAGTTGGCGGGCCAGGTCGCCCAGTTCGTCGAGCCGGCCGGCGCCCGGCGCCGGATCGTCCGGATCGCGCAGCCAGACGCGCAGCTCGAGCAACGGGATCGACAGCTGCCGGCCCAGGCGCAGGCTGAGGATCAGCGTCAGGGCCAGCAGGATCAGCCCCAGCAGGCCCATGTTCTGCAGGCTGATCATCATCGGCTGCTGGAACTGGTCCATGTCCAGCGCCAGGCGGACCTGGCCGGCGGTAACGTCCTGGAACCGGATCGGCGTGCTGTAGATGCCGTCGGTGGCGGTAAGCAGGCCCTGGCTCGGGCGGGTGCCGGATTCGGCCAGCACGCGGTTGTCCGGGCTGTAGACCGCGGCATGGGCGACCAGCGGATTGCGCGCCAGGTTGCTCAGCAGCACGTTGAGGCTGAGGTTGTCGTTGGCCACCAGCAACTCGGCGGCGGAGTTGGCCGTCTGGGTCACCAGGCTCTGGCCGACGGCGTCGGCCTGCTGCTGCATGGCGTGGCGGAACTGCACGCTCATGATGCCGGCATAGATCACCAGGGCGGCGGCCACCAGCAGCAGGCTGTGGGAAACGATGCGCAAGGCCACCGGCACACGACGCTGGCGCAGGGCTCGGTAGATCAGCAGGAAGAAATTATCGGGCTTGACGGTCGCGGGGCGGGTCACAGAAATCGTTTCTTTGGACAAAAAGTGTGCGGCCAGTATAACCAGCGGGTCGGGGTGCGAAAACGGCGAATGCGGGTCCTTGCGCGCAAAAGAGGCCGGCGGTGGGCTCCTGCCGCCAGCCGGTGGCCATGGCTCGGCACCGCCGGAGCGAAAGGGTAGACTGCGCGCTTTTCGTCGAGGGGATCGCCATGCAAGACGTTATCGGACTCCAGGCCGTGGGTACGCTGCCCGCCGACTGGTTGGCTGCGCTCACCGGCGCCCTGGCCGCCGCCGGTGCCCGGCTGGAATCCCTGCAGCAGCAGGGCCTGGACAATGGCGCCGCGGTGACCCTGCTGATCAGCCCGGCCGCCGCCGGGGCCGCGCTGGGCCAGGCCCTGCAGGCGCTGGGTCTGCAGG
>CAUQPA010000078.1:0-11408 GCA_963519325.1 uncultured Pseudomonas sp.
TGCTGCTGTTCATGATGTTCGGCAATCTGCGCGACGGCCTCGTGGTCTTTACCGGTATTCCCTTCGCCTTGACGGGCGGAGTGCTGGCGTTGTGGTTGCGGGACATTCCCCTGTCGATCTCGGCAGGCGTGGGTTTCATCGCGCTGTCGGGCGTCGCGGTGCTCAATGGCCTGGTGATGATCTCCTTCATCCGTGGCCTGCTGGAGGAGGGCAAGCCGCTGGACATCGCCGTGCGCGAGGGGGCGCTGGTCCGCCTGCGGCCGGTGCTGATGACTGCGCTGGTGGCCTCGCTGGGCTTCATTCCCATGGCCCTGGCGACGGGCACCGGCGCAGAGGTACAACGGCCGCTGGCGACCGTGGTGATCGGCGGCATCCTGTCTTCCACCGCCCTGACGTTGCTGGTCCTGCCCGCGCTCTACCACAGTGTCCTGCGCCGTCGCGAACAGCCCGGGGAAGGATGACAGGATTGTAATGCGCGGCTCATCCTGGCGTTAGCCGCGCCCCTCTAGAGTGGCTCTCATACCCACACTGCACCCTAGAAGGAGAAACACCATGACGTTCCTTAAAACTGCCCTGTTTGCCGCCACCCTCGTTGTTGCGAACCTCAGCTATGCCGCAGACGGCAGCGAGCGCTCGATCTCGCACAACGAAAATTTTCGAGAGCGCCAAGCGGCGCTCCAGCAGCATCGAGAGACGCATGAGATGGTGGCGGAGGAGGTCAATCAGTCAGGTAAGCAAGATACAATTAAAAAGACCGACTAATTTTAACAGCCAAAATTGGCATTTTGTCGCTTGTGGCTTTTTAGGCTCTGACTGAGGGTATGGTAAGTTTTTAAGCAGAAGTACCGTACTCGAATGCCTAGGCTCAAGGACAGGCAGGGTGGCCAACTAGATAGCGCTAGGGACATACGAGCATGAGAGGCACAGTGTTGCAGCTGATCAAGAATGCTAAACGGCAAGGAAGCATCTCCGATCTCACTTCGTTCCGTCCGTCTGGTTGGTCAATAGGCCCCAACGTACTGACCTGCTAGTGCCGCGCTCGCGTCGTATTAATTAGGACATAGAAGCACCCATCGAAGTGTAGCGTCAGATTTTTGATATCTGCCGCGGCTTGAGCCGCGTGAAGACACGAAGCAGATCTCCATCATCACAAGGGGGGCGATGCGCATAAAAATTCGATTGTACAGGCTTGGCGAACCAAAAATTTTAATCGACATGAGTAGCGGCAGTTAGGCACCGGCTGCATCGATGGCGCCGATGTGAATCGGCCCCGCTTTCCTAGACACTCTCCAAGCTCTGGAAATAGCGTTTCTCAAACTCTATGGCGATAGCTGCCTAGCGCTGCCGTGCCATCGTTTAGGGTTATAAGACATCTCGATGTAATCGTACACATTACTACGGGCTTCTTCGCGGGTGCCGTAGGTTTCTCGTCGGATGCGTTGGCGCTTCAGCAACTGGAAAAAGCTTTCCTCCACCGCGTTGTCGTGGCAGTTGCCGCGTCGACTCATGCTGCTGATCAGGCTGTTGGCCTTGAGGAAAATCTGCCAGTCCGAACTGCTGAACTGGCTGCCAAGGTCAGAGTGAATCATCACTTCCTGCTTGGGCTTGCGCCGCCACACCGCCATTAGCAACGCATCAATGGCCAAGTCGCTGCACATCTGTGGTTTCATCGACCAGCCAATTACCTGGCGTGAAAGCAGATCCAGCACCACCGCCAAGTACAACCAACCCTCATAGGTACGGATGTAGATGATGTCGGTGACCCAGACTTTGTTCGGTTCACCGACGTCGAACTGCCGCTCCAGGCGATTGGGCGAGGCCACCGTCGGCCTGCCGCCGTAGTAGCCGGGGCGCTGACGATAGCCGGTCTGCGAGCGCAGCCCTTCTTCCCGTATCAGGCGAGCCACACAGTGCCGGCAACAGGACTCCCCCAGCTCACGCAGATCGTTGTGGACCCTGCGGTAGCCGTAAACTCCACCGTTTTCCAACCAGGCATGCTTGATCAATCCGCGCAGGAGCTGATCTTCCTTGGCGCGTACGGATTTCGGCTCGGCCAGCCAGGCGTAGTAACCGCTGGGATGCACCTGGAGCGTCTGGCAGAGACGTCGCACCGGGTACTCCACCGACAGCTAGCTGATGAAGGCCTACTCCAGCCGGACTCCTTGGCAAAGTACGCGGCGGCCTTTTAAAAATGTCTCGCTCTTCGGTCACCCGCTTGAGTTCGGCGCGCAAACGACGCAATTCGGCATGCTGATCGTCTTTTTGCTGCCGCTGTTCTTAGGGCTTGCCGTAGCGCATGATCCAGGCATACAGGCTATGCACCGACATGCCCAACCGCGCCGCTACCTCAGTAACGGGGAGGCCACGCTCGGTCACTAGCTTGACCGCTTCGATTTTGAATTCTTCGGGGTAACGTTGGTCGCTCATAGCACCTCCTAATGGGCGTCATTATGAAGCTTGGAGGTGTCTACGAAACTAGAGGCGATTCAGTTGGGCGATAGGTTAACTATCATAGCTGCGCGGCTATTCCCAGAAATTAGACCCAAAAAAAGGGTGCCAATTGGCACCCTAAGACGTACACCCTAACCAAAGGAGAACAAAGATGTACGTAAATAAATTTCAATTAAAGCAGGGAGAGGGGGTATTCGGTAATGATCCTGATTTCATCTAGGTCTGACTCAAACTTGCTTGCGCGCGTGGTAGCTTGTCTCAACCGGAATGATAGATCTTTCGCAGGTCCGCTCTGCACTACATAGCGCGCCTCTATATCACGCTCCCAGCGATGTTGGTTTTGTAATGGTAGACCATTCTCGTCACGCCGCATATATACGGAGTTTGCGTTCGAGTAGTCCGCATTCCAGCCCTTCCCATATCGGGCCATCAGAGTTAGCCCAGGAATCCCATACTGCGCAAGGTTTATATCATAGCGTAAAAGAACTGACTGCTCTTTCGGGGAGTTGAAGTCACTATACTGAATGGAGTTGTTAAGGTAAATTGAGTCAGATTGTCTCAGGTAGTCGAAATCGTTGTCCCCGTTGTTTTGCTGGTAGCTCATGGTTATAGAGTGCGCACCCGCTACAATGCCACTGCTAACACTCCAGATATTTGTGGAAAACTCCCCAAGAAACTTTCTACCGTCGTCGACCGATCTATAGAAGTTTAACCCCGCTGTTAGAGCTAGATTATCGTTAATAGGATAGCTGGCGATGGATCCAAAATAGTATTGGCGCCAGGAATTATCTAACTTGCTTGTATAGAGGCTGCTTGTGAGGTACTCATTTATCTTGTACTCACCGCCGAGGTAAGAAAGGTAAGACGACTTCACTTGACCAGCATAGAAGGTTACAAAATCACTTCCCGTCTCGCTTTGCTGCGGCTGGCTCATGGCGTGTAAACGCCCGCCATTAATAGTTATGGCGTCGAAGCTGTTGTTCGTTGCGGTAATGCCTTTAAAGCTTTGTGGAAGTAGGCGTGAGTCGCCAAAATGCACAACAGGTGTAGTAGGGAATACGTCGCCAAGCTTTACCTCAGTATCTAAGAATTTCAACTTTACGGCGCCAAGTAATTTGGAGTACTCGGTCGTGGGATCACCGTTCGCGTCTGCGGGAAGCAAGTTAACGCTACCGCCCTGGCCCGTTCGGCCCCTTCCGCTGTCTAAACGTAGGCCAAGAAGCCCAACTGCGTCTACCCCAACGCCTACGGTACCTTGTGTATATCCTGATCTATAAAAGGCTAATAGACCATGCGCCCAAGTTTCAGAGTAGCCGTTGCCTGCAGAGTTTGCTTGGCCCTTTCTAAAATCCCTATTGAAGTAATAGTTCCGATTCATAATTGAAAGTGAGCTATCTTCTAAGAAGCCTCCAGAGTTTTCTGAAGCTGAATTCGCACTCACTACCTGCGGTATAAAAATAAATGGAATTATTAAGGTCTTTATAACGTTGGTTTGCAAGACGGTGCTCCTTTGGGGTGAGGCAGGTCGATACTGATGTATTTTTTGTTAGTCCTGTGATTTTCAAAGAGTAATCCTTTCAGGACGATTGCTGCTAAATTACAATTTTGTAATCTTAATATCGAGTTCTCATTCATAACAGTTTTGTAATTGCAACGTCATTCTCTCGATATGCGTTCTAGGTAAAGTAAGGTCAAGGTTTTGGATTTCGACTAACTCAAATGATAGAGGTGCCGTTGTGAGATATAAACAGGCGGTCTTAGGTTCTTTGCTTATTTTTTCTTCTTTTGTCTCGGCGGCTAACGTTGCTAGTAGTCGCTATCCAAGCATTCCCGCTGATGCCGAGCGTGTAAATCGTTTACTTAGTAGTGGGGCCGATGGGAGGGTTCGGGTGCCATTCAAGTCTGAAAGGTTTCATGTTGTTGATGCGCGGTTTCAGGATAATACGAATTAGATATTTAAAAAGTTGAGGTCATTGATTCGTTGACGGCTACAGCCAGTTTTGCTGGCTGTGCCTCTGGTTATTAATTAGCCTGTCGAAGGCTGATAATCTTGTAAATTCTCCCTCAACTTAACCTAGAGTCAGTTGAAGTGGTTTGGTTTTCAGAGTTAAAACCTAAGGGCTTAAATTATGATTTTAGCAAAAATGGCTTTTGTAACGCTCCTTTTTTCCGTATCTAGCTTGCTGTACGCTGCTGATGGCGCAGAGCGGTCGATACAACGAAACGAGCAATTCCGCGCGGACCAAGGTAGGGTTGATAGAGATCGTGCTTATCATCGAGCATTAACAGAAAAAGAGAATACAAAGCTTGACAAAAAAACTGATAATTGAGTGGCTTCGGTTATCAATCTGCACATCTTTTGATTCTTCGGAGGCAGATGAAATAGGGTGTCTAAAGATTGCCTATTAGCTGATACTGATCCATCGTCTCGATCATACTATGGGTACGGTCATCGGACTAATGTCGGCATTTTCTATAAGTATCACATGCTCAGTACGGTCTCTTAAAGTTGTATAGATAGCTGTGGCATGTATTCAGAAAGCTATGAAGTAGCATCGAATAGCTGGTGACTATGTGATACGAGTGTCGCTTGAGATTAAGTTATACTGACACTATGGCTTTAATATAAGAGGTTTAGATAGGTGTAATAAAGTTAATCGAGAACGCTGGCAGCACCAGCAAGGCGGCACGGGTATTGAGCGTAAGCCAGCCCGCTGTCAGCCAGGCGATTCGCAAGTTAGAAACAGCGACTACGTCAACACTTAACCTTGAAGGCCGCTTAATGACTGCTCTTGGCTGGGCGTCGGGTGGCGAGGCATACAAGTAGGCATACACGGTTGCTGATAAGCTGAGCTGGATCTGATGGTTCCAAGGTCTTTTCTTTTCGTGGAAGGAACCGAATCTTTGTTAGAACGTGGCTGCTTGCGGTCTATTCGAGTGACAGCCATTGCTTCTGTGGTCCACAACGACTAAAGACAAATTTTAATAATTAATTAAGTTTATTATAAGCTAGAGAATTTCTGTGTGACTCTTTGGTGGCTTAATTTGAAATGAGCGTCGGGAGTAACTCCGCAGTATGATTGCTGATTAATAAGAATTTGCTAAATATCACAATCCTCATTGTCTGTTATGGTCATTCAATTTTACAGGGCTTACGTGTTTGTGGGGATTAATGCTCTGAGCTTTCTCATTACTTCATCGCGTTCCGCCTCACTTCCATCCTTGAACTTTTGTAGTTGCTCGAATAGTGCGTAGTCTGATAATGCTTCAGGCTCAAACCCGAATTTTCTGGTGTATCTGTTAAGCTTACAGATGCCGATTGTAAACCAGCCCTTGTCAGTTTTGTCGGAGTAAAGCTTGTTTCGATGTACCTTTATATGCTCGTCGTATTCGTCTATCGACGGATGAACAATTTTGAAACGCTCAGAGGATTTTGGATAATTTGTAGCATCCCCGTTAAGAGTTTCCGTTTCTTCCTCGTTTAGAATGGCTTTATCATTTTTTGCAAGATTGCAGTCTGCGCAGATAACACATAGATTTTTGGGTTCAAATAGAAACGCTACATGCTTCGATTTTGGCAATATGTGCTCCACAGTCGCGTTTCCTGCGGCAGTTACGGACAAAGTTCCCTTGCAGTAAGGACATACTCCTTTCTGCTCAAGACGGTAAAATTCACGGACTTTACTGCGTAACTTCATTAGCTCATCTTTAGACCAGTCTTTATGGTTGTGTCCCTCTTGTGCGACTAAATCGCTAATTATCTGTTTATCCTCATCGTCTAAAATATAATGGTTATTTATCAGTGGCATAGTATTGGCACACATCCACAACAGTGTTGATCAGCTCAAAATTTGGATCCGCTGCTTCCAGTTTGCGCTGCATTGTCTGTAGCTTTCTCATCTCGGCTTTTATCTGGTCGGATATGGTTTTTTCCGATCTGATTTTTGTGAGCAATGAAAACGCTAATCTGGTGATGTACTCGTTCATTATCCCAGGCGCGTCAAAAAGCTCTGCCAGCTGATAATCTGCGGATTTTTCTAGGTAATCATTTGATCGATGGAGTTTGTTTTCGTCAATCACTGTTATGAAGCAGTTTTCGGCAGAAAGTCGAGAAACAATCTGGGGTGAATGCGTTGCTATTATGAAATGGCACTCTTTGTATTGAGAGAAAACAGTCGTTAGAGTTTTTATGAACTGTTCCTGCCAAGCTGGATGTAAGCTGATCTCCGGCTCATCTATTAATATCAAGGATCGATGTTCGATCTGTCCGGCAATGCCTAGTGTCATTACGAGCATGCATTGTTCGCCGGAGCTGGCCCTTCTTAGGGACAATTCTCGAGTGTCACCGGGCTCGTGTTCTTTCCAGATTTTTAAATCAAAAAGTTTTACTATGTTGTGATTTAGCAAAGTTAGCACAGCCATAGCGAAATGCTTGTCAATAAATCCTTCTCGGTATCTGCTTATATAGTCAAAGTCTAGTTTGAATAGGCTGTCTCTCTTGGTGTCCAGCCTTTCCATTGTGTAATTCAGAGCATGTGCTATGTCGTTTTTTATCTCTTGCGGTAAAGATCTAAAGTTTTCAAATATGCGATCTTCAAGTATTTCTTCAAAACTATCGTCTATTGCGTTGCCACGGGTGTCCGTAAGCAATATCCCTACATCTTCGTAGTCGACAAAGTATCTTTGATCCGGGTTTTCGGGATCCTTTATAGCAATTTTTCTGTTTATGTTTAATTTGAAAACAAAGCTTAGTTTTGCCTCAATTTTCAATAGTCTGAATATTTCGTTTAAATTTTCGTGTCTCTCAGACTCTAGATACTTGTTTATTAGTCCTTTGGTGGCTGATGACATCAAGGCCATGGCATTCGTCGCATACATGCCGGAGCTGCGCATGCCAATATAAGAATATATTGAGCGGAAGCTAGTAGTTTTGCTCCTGGGTACGCTGGGGAATTTATCAAAAGGGCTAGTTGATACGGCCAAAATCTTTGATGGAATAAAGTCATTGGCACGAAAAAAATAAGTGCTTTTCTCGTCAATCATTTTTGAGTAATTAGAGACGATTTCGCTTAAGAGTCTGCTTTTTCCTGTACCATTTCTTCCAATAATAATTGAAAAGCAGTTTTCATCTTCAAATAGGCTCTTCTCTGCTAGCGGTATAAACCTATCTTCAAAGGGGAATTCGATGATGCGTCCCATTCTGATTCCTTGCTATGCCAATATTAGGGCCGTTGGTACCTCTCGATAACTGTTAGGTCTATCCTAGATAGCTGCCTATACGGTTGCTTCATCGAGGCGCTCATCATCGTGCAGATTGAATCCGCTTTGGTGAGCGGCGACGGAAAATCCCATGGTGGTGCAGGGTTTTGCAGGTTTTTCGTTGCCTATCAAACAATAGTCTAAGCCACGTCCCATGTGGAAACGTTCGTCCTGCAGGGGTGCAGAAAAACCGACACATTTAGCCCGCAGGTGTGGCGGGAGGACAACAGCGCGCGCCAGGTGATAAGGCTGTGGTGGCCGGTGGCGTTCACCTGGGAACGCAACGCTTGTCGGCCGCCGTCAGGGCACCGCCAAACCCTCTGCTTTCGAGACGCCAGCCAAGGATTCGATGATCCGGCATTCCGATATGGTCCCGCCGTGGCAGCACGCCAATAGACGTTGCAATTCGCCCTCTAGGGCTTGCAGGTCGGCAAGGCGCTGCCGCACCTGTCGTAGGTGTTCTGCAACCAGACTATCCACGGCATCGCAAGGCGCCTGCTGCCGATCCGCCAGGCCGAGTAGCTCACGGACTTCTTCAAGGCTGAAGCCCAGGGTGCGGGCACGTCTGACGAAGAGCAGCCGATCCCGTTCGGCCGGGCCGTACAGCCGGTAGCCAGATGCTGAGCGCATCGAGGTCGGCAGCAAGCCTTCTTTTTCGTAGTAGCGGATGGTGACGGTCTTGGTATCCGTGGCCTTCGCTAGCTGACCGATGGTGTAGGCAGAAGCGTTCATGGCATTGACCTTATAGTGACTATAACCCTCAGCCTAAGCCAAATCCTGAGTGTTGCAGAGAGGTTGCCATGGACAGTTGCTGCGAAAACAAGGCTGGTGAGCTGGCTCAGCTGCGGAGTCGGCAGAGTCGAGTCCTCTACATCGTGCTGACGGTCAATGCTGTCATGTTCGGGGTGGAGTTCACTGCCGGTTGGCTGGCCGGCTCGACGGCGCTGCTAGCGGATTCCCTGGACATGTTCGGCGATGCCTCGGTCTATGCCCTGACGCTGTTCGTGTTGCATCGGAGCGATAGAGCACGCGCTGGTGCTGCCCTGGTGAAAGGTGGCTTCATGCTGCTGTTCGGCGTGCTGGTGATTGCGGACGCGGTGCGCAAGGTGATCTTGCAGGAGGTGCCCCAGGCTGACTGGATGGGCACTGTCGGACTTGTTGCACTCTTGGCCAACACCTACTGCTTCTATCTGCTGTACAGCCATCGGGCGGACGATCTCAACATGAGGTCCACCTGGATCTGCTCACGGAACGATCTGGTCGCCAATACCAGCGTGGTGCTGGCCGCCGTCCTGGTGGCTGTCACTGGCAGCCTCTGGCCAGACGTCCTGGTCGGCCTTGCCATCGCCGCGCTGTTCCTGCACTCGGCTTGGCAGGTTAGTCGTGAAGCCTACGGCGCATGGCGCCGTGGTGCGGAAGGGCAGGTTGCACGGCCACAGGAGGCACGACCCGCTTCAATGCAAGATAACCCTGCGCCTTCATGCTGCGGAAGTAAGGCGCTAGCTGTCATCGCTGAGCCTGAACATCGCGCTTCGGTAGCTGCTTGCTGCTCCTCCAATGGCAGGTGTGGCGAATGACGTCGAATGAGAAAGGCCGCCCGTAGGCGGCCTGTCGCTGGCCAGGAAGAGCTAGGCGGTGCGCTGCTGGCCTTTCTCCTCGAGCAGCACAAGTAGGTTGGCCCGCTTCCGGGCGAGCATTGTGGGACTCGATGCTTCCTGGCCCGTGAGTTCGTAGGCTACGGCGGGAAGCACCTGCAGCGCCTGTTCGTGCGGATCTGTGTCGGCCGGCTCGAGCCCGATCCCAGCCGCGTCCACCAGCTTTGCCAGCAAACGTTCGAAGCGTCCTCGGGCCGCTTGCTCGCAATCGCTGCTAGCGACCATCCCTTCGCCTAGGACTGCGCGGAGGTGCCGTGCCTGCTGACGTCCTGCCAGCTGTAGCCAGGCGCGGCCCTCGTCGCTTGCGAACATCGCAGCGGACGCGGCGGCGAGACGTGGGCGTAGTTCTTGGCCGGCTTGGTCTGCAAGAACCGGTGCAGCCCTTCAAGCGGGTTGTGCGTGGCCCGCCCGGTGACCCTGGCAAGGTCGTAGATCTCCTTGCAGAAGCGGCGCACGTTGCCCATCTGGTCGATGATGCCTTTGCGCTCCATGCCCCTTAAAAACTCCATCCACTCGATGGGCATGATGTCGGTGAAGGGACGCGGCCCGTAGGCCGGGAAGACATGCAGCTCGAGGGCGCCGATGATTCGTCGGGCGGTGCCTTCCTCCCAGCGCGGCTTGCGAGCGTCATACCACTCGCGAGCCAGCTTCTCGAAGGTGTTGGTTGCGGCCAGCGCCTCGGCGGCCTTGCGCTCACGTTTGGTCACCATAGGGCTCTTGCCGCTGGCGGCCTCGGCTTTCAGCTCCGCAGCCTTGGTGCGGCGGCGGCACCGGTCACGGCAGGGTAGGCGCCCAGGCCAAGCCAAGACCATTTGCCGTCGGGCTTGTTGTAGCGAAGCTCCCAGCTTTTCTGGCCGTTGGGTTTGACGCGGAAGTACAGGCCGTTGCCATCCTGCTCGCGGTAGACAGCGGCTTCAGGCTCGAGGCTGGAGAGGGTGGTATCGGAGAGGGAGCGACGCTTGATGTCCTGGCGCTTCATCCTTGTATGCCTTTGGTTCGAATTTTCCCGCGGCATACACATCGGCATACACGGTGCGGTGGAATGACCAGAGACTACATGGAACCACCAGAAACAACAAAGCCCGCACTGGGCGGGCTTTTGAGGCTGTTTTTAGTACCACTTGGGGCAACCAGAAACAAGGGAATGGTCGGAGCGACTGAATCCAGCTCTTTCACCGAACGGGTGGCCGGCTGGTCGCAACCGAGGAAGCGCACGCCCTGATGGTGGACGATAAGCTGTTCGTGGGCATGGATGCCATCGAGCACCGGATCAAGAGCCTGAAGCAATCCGGTACTGGAAGGCTGGCCATTGCGGTGCATCCCGTGGTCGGCAATACCTTCACGCCTCGGGCGCTGGCGGAATTTGATCTAGCGGAGCGGGATATTCGCGTGTCCTTACGTGTGCAAAGCTCGCGAGAGGTACATCAAGAGGTATCCGCCGGTCTTTGCGACTTCGGGGTGATGGCGGATGAAATGCCTGTGGTTAGGCTCGAACATTCCGAACTCATCAATGAACCTGGTGTGATCGCTTTGCCTAAGGGGCACCCGCTGATTGACAAGTCTTCGATTTGTGCCAAGGACCTGAGTGGCTACGACTTTATCGCCCTCAATCCGGAGGACAGTGGCCGGCGTTGCTTAGAAGTGGCACTCGACCTGGAAAACGTTTCGCTCAACGTCCGTGTCGAGACGGCCGATGCACACACGATCTGCAGTACGGTTTCGCAGGGTATTGGTATCGCCTTCATCAAACCTTTGGCTGCGGTGGATTTTATTGATCGCGGGGTAGTGGTCAAGGCGTTCGATCTCGATATTCGAACGCGAAGCCTTCTCCTATTTCGTCCAGGGAAACCACTCGCGGAGTCGGCTAAAAAGCTGCTGGCTTTCATGCGGGTCCAGTTGGCGAGGGACCTGAAGCTCGTGAAGCGATATCTATAGATATCTCACTGGATGAAGAGGGTGATAGGAGCGGTAACAGCTGATAGTCCTTTCTTGTGAATCTACAGGAAGCGCGCCCGTTATTCGTTGGCAGTACCTCTCTAAGGT
>CAUQPA010000079.1:0-11165 GCA_963519325.1 uncultured Pseudomonas sp.
GGCCTTGGGCGAGAGATCCACGCTGAGGGCATCCGGGCGCTGGCCGAGCAGGGTGGCGATACGGTTGCGCGCGCGGGTAGCCTGGGCCTGGAACTCCGGCAGGCTGGCTTCGGTGGCGGCCAGGCGCGCTTCGCTGCGCTGCACGTCCAGGTCGCTGCCCATGCCTTCGTCCCTGAGGGTCACGGTCAGGCGGCGGGCCTCGCGCTGGTTGCCCAGGTTGTCGCGGGCGATGCGTTCACGCAGCTGGGCGCCGCGCAGGTCGCCGTAGGCATCCACCAGCTCGGCGATCAGGCTGACCTGTAGGGCGGCGAGGTCGGATGCTGCCGCCTCGGCGCGGGCATCGCTGCCTTCCAGGGTATGGCGGACCCGGCCGAACAGATCGATTTCCCAGGCCATGTCCAGGCCCAGGTCGTAGCGGTCGCTGTTGACCCGTTCCTCGGTGAAGCCGGGCTGCTGGGCCTTGCCGAGCTGGCTGCTGGCGCGGCTGGTGACCGTCGGATAGAGGTCGTTGGCGTCGTCGTCGCGCAGGGCGCGGGCGGCGCGCAGCCGGGCGAAGGCGGCGCGCAGTTCGCGGTTGCCTTCCAGGCTGCTGGCGACCAGGGCGTTGAGGGTCGGGTCCTCGAACTGGCGCCACCAGAGGGCCTCGAAGCGGCCCTGGTCATAGACGCTGGGCTGCTGGCTGGCCTTGAGCTGGGCGGGCGCCGGCTGCGGCGCCTGGTAGTGCGGGCCGACGGCGCAGGCGGAGACCGCCAGCGCCAGCAGCAGGGGAGCGAAGACCTTCATGCCTGGGCCTCCCGGGCGATGGCGGAACGGGCCTGGCGACGCTCCACGAAGGCGCGCACCAGGACATAGAACAGCGGTGTGAGCAGCAGGCCGAAGAAGGTCACCCCGAGCATCCCGGAGAACACCGCGACGCCCATGGCGTGGCGCATCTCGGCGCCGGCGCCGGTGGAGGTCACCAGGGGTACCACGCCCATGATGAAGGCGAAGCTGGTCATCAGGATCGGCCGCAGCCGCAGGCGGCAGGCCTCCAGCACCGCGGCGACGCGGTCCTTGCCGGTGGCCTGCTGGTCCTTGGCGAATTCGACGATGAGGATGGCGTTCTTGCACGCCAGGCCCACCAGCACGATCAGGCCGATCTGGGTGAAGATGTTGTTGTCGCTGCCGGCCAGGATCACCCCCGTGATGGCCGAGAGCAGGGTCATGGGCACGATCAGGATCACCGCCAGCGGCAGGCTCCAGCTCTCGTACTGGGCGGCCAGCACCAGGAAGGCCAGCAGCACGCAGAGCGGGAACACCAGCAGAGCGGTATTGCCGGAGAGGATCTGCTGGTAGGTCAGCTCGGTCCATTCGAAGGTCATGCCGTTGGGCAGCTCCTGCTTGAGCAGCCGCTCGATGGCCGCCTGGGCCTGGCCGGAGCTGTAACCCGGCGCCGGCGCGCCGTTGATCTCGGCGGTGAGGAAGCCGTTGTAGTGCATCACCCGGTCGGGGCCGGCGGTATCGCTGACCTTGACGAAGGTGGACAGGGGCACCATCTCGCCGCGGTCGTTGCGCACCTTCAGCTGGCCGATCTGCTCGGGCTCCAGGCGGAAGCGCTGGTCGGCCTGGACGTTGACCTGGAAGGTGCGGCCGAAGCGGTTGAAGTCGTTGGCGTAGACCGAGCCCAGGTAGGCCTGCAGGGTGTCGAAGATGGCGTCGATGGGCACCCCGTGGGTCTTGGCCTTCTCGCGGTCGATGTGGGCATCGATCTGCGGCACGTTGACCTGGTAGCTGGTGAACAGCGACTCCGGTGCCAGTTCCGGCAACTGCCGCGCCTTGGCCAGCACGCTCTGGGTCTGGGTGTAGAGTTCCTCGTAGCCCAGGTTGCCGCGGTCCTCCACCTGCAGGCGGAAGCCGCCGATGCTGCCCAGCCCCTGTACCGGCGGCGGCGGGAAGATGGCGATGATGGATTCCTGGATGGCGGCGAATTCACCATTGAGCTGGGCGGCGATGGCGCCGGCCGACAGCGAGGCATCGCGGCGCTCCTCGAAGGGCTTGAGGGTCACGAAGACGATGCCGCTGTTGGGGCTGTTGGTGAAGCCGTTGATGGACAGGCCGGGGAAGGCCACGGTGCTTTCCACGCCCGGATGCTTGAGGGCGATGGCCGACATGCGACGGATGACCTCTTCGCTACGATCCAGGGTGGCGGCATCGGGCAACTGGGCGAAGGCCACCAGGTACTGCTTGTCCTGGGGCGGCACGAAGCCGGTCGGCGTCTTCACCAGACCCAGGCCGGTCAGGCCCAGCAGCACCACATAGAGCACCAGCACGATGGAACCGCCGCGCAGTACCCGGCGCACGGCGCCGACGTAGCCGTGGCTGGCTTTCTCGAAAAAGCGGTTGAAGGGGGCGAACAGCCAGCCGCCGAACAGCCGGTCGAGCAGTCGCGAGAAGCGGTCCTTGGGCGCGTCGTGGCCCTTGAGCAGCACCGCGGCCAGGGCCGGCGACAGGGTCAGGGAGTTGAAGGCCGAGATCACCGTGGAGATGGCGATGGTCAGGGCGAACTGGCGATAGAACTGGCCGGTGAGACCGGAGATGAAGGCGGTCGGCACGAACACCGCGCAGAGCACCAGGGCGGTGGCGATGATGGGCCCGGTCACCTCGCCCATGGCACGGCGGGTGGCGGCCACCGGATCGAGGCCGAGGCCGATGTTCCGCTCGACGTTTTCCACCACCACGATGGCATCGTCCACCACGATGCCGATGGCCAGCACCAGGCCGAACAGCGACAGCGCATTGAGCGAGAAGCCGAAGGCGTGCATCACCGCGAAGGTGCCGATCAGCGACACCGGCACCGCGGCCAGGGGGATGATGGAGGCGCGCCAGGTCTGCAGGAACAGGATCACCACCAGCACCACCAGGATGATGGCTTCGAACAGGGTGTGCACCACGGCTTCGATGGAGCCGCGCACGAAGATGGTCGGGTCGTAGACGATCTCGTAGTCCATGCCCTGGGGGAAGCTCTGCTTGAGCTCGGCCATCTTGGCGCGCACCTGGTTGGACAGGTCGATGGCGTTGCTGCCGGGGCGCTGGAAGATCGGGATGGCCACCGCCGGCTGGTTGTTGAGCAGGGATCTCAGCGCGTACTGGTTGGAGCCCAGCTCGATGCGGGCGATGTCGCGCAGCCGGGTGATCTGGCCGTCGCTGCCGGCGCGCACGATGATGTTGGCGAACTCTTCCTCGTCCACCAGACGCCCCTGGGTGTTGATGGCGAGCTGGAAGCTGGTGCTACCCGGGGCCGGCGGTGCGCCGAGGGCACCGGCGGCGACCTGGCGGTTCTGCTCGCGGATGGCGGTGACCACGTCGCTGGCTGTCAGGCCACGCGAGGCCACCTTGTCCGGATCGAGCCAGACGCGCAGGGAATAGTCGCCCATGCCGAACAGCTGGACGTCACCCACGCCGTCCAGTCGCGCCAGTTCGTCCTTGACGTTGATCAGGGCGTAGTTGGACAGGTAGAGCATGTCGTAGCGCTGGTCCGGCGAGGTCAGGTGCACCACCATCGCCAGGTCCGGCGAGGCCTTGTCGGCGGTCACGCCGAGGCGCTGCACCTCTTCCGGCAGCTTGGGCAGGGTGCGGGTGACGCGGTTCTGCACCTGCACCTGGGCGGTATCCAGGTTGGTGCCCAGGGCGAAGGTGATGGTCAGGGTCAGCTTGCCGTCGGCGGTGGACTGGGACGACAGGTAGAGCATGTGCTCCACGCCGTTCATGGCCTGCTCCAGGGGCGCGGCGACGGTCTCGCCGATCACCTTGGGGTTGGCGCCGGGGAAGGTGGCGCGTACCACCACGGTGGGCGGAACGACTTCGGGGTATTCGCTGATCGGCAGCTGGAACAGCGAGATGGCCCCGCCGATCAGGATGATCAGCGAGAGCACGGCGGCGAAGATCGGCCGGCGGATGAAGAACTGGGAGAAGTTCATCGGAAATGTCCTGGCAAGGAGGCGTACAGAACGCAGCCACACGGGGTCGCTCCCGCCTCACGGTGGAGGCAGGAGCGACCTCTGAGGTCGCGTTGTCGATCGGATCTGGGAAGCGGGGTACGGCGTCGGTTAGCGACTACCCACCTTGAGCGGCTGGGTGGGCGCCGGCAGGCTGGCGAGGACCGCGTCACGCTGGCGCTTGAGGGCGGCCAGGGTGGTGGCATCGGCCATGGGTACCGACTGGGCATCGACGGTCATGCCCGGGCGCACCCGCTGCAGGCCGTTGACCACGATGCGATCGCCAGCTTCCAGCCCCTTGCGCACGATGCGCAGGCCTTCCAGGCGCGGGCCGAGGTCGACGTTGCGATAGGCGGCCTTGTTCTGGCCGTCCACCACCAGTACGAATTTCTTGCCCAGGTCGGTACCCACGGCGGCGTCCTGGATCAGGGTGCCTTCGTAGGTGCCGCTGCCCACCAGGCGCAGCCGGGCATAGAGCCCCGGGGTGAAGCGGCCGTCGGCGTTGTCGAACACGGCGCGGCCGTGGATGGTGCCGGTGCGCGGATCGAGCTGGTTGTCCATGAAGTCCATGTGGCCTTCGTGGGAGAAGTCGTCTTCGTTGGACGGCGCCATGTAGACCGGGCTGGCCGCGCCGCGCTGACCCTGGCGGGCGAGCGCCTGCTGCTTGAGGAAGACCCGCTCGTCGGCATCGAAATAGGCATAGACCTTGTCGGTGGAGACCAGGGTGGTGAGGCGGGTGTCACCGGCGTTGACCAGGTTGCCGGCGGTCACCTCGGCGCGGCCGACGCGACCGTCGATGGCGGCGCGGACCTCGGTGAAGCCCAGGTCCAGGCGGGCGGCGTCGAGTTGTGCCTGGGCGGCGGCGACGCTGGCCTTGGCTTCCTGGGCGGCGCTGCGCCGGGCCTCGACGATCTCCGCGGAGATGGCGTTGCTGCTGCGCAGGCGCTCGCCGCGGGCGGCTTCGTCGGCGGTGCGGCTGGCGTTGGCACGGGCCTGCTGCAGGCCGGCTTCGAGGCGCTTGACCTCGGCCTGGAAGGGGCGCGGATCGATCTGCAGCAGCAGGTCGCCGCGCTTGACCCGGGCACCTTCGTGGAACAGCACGCGGTCGACGTAGCCGGAAACGCGGGGGCGGACTACCACGGATTCCGGCGCCTCCAGGCGTCCGGTCACCTCGTCCCATTCCACCACCGGCTGGCGTAGCACCTCGGCGGCGCTCACCTTGGGCGCGGGCGGCGCGGCACTGGCCTGGGGCCGGGAATCGCCGCAGGCGGCGAGGAGCAGGGTAGAGGTCAGGGCCAGCGGGCCGAGGGTTTTCGCGAAGAGATCCATGTTCGAGTCCGCCCGAGGTGGAAAGAGGTCAGGGAGGCGAGTCTGCCGCCACGCGCGGGCAGCGACGAATCGAAGGGCTCGAACTTATTTATCGATGGCGATGATGGTTTCGCCGTAGGTATTGGTGGCGGTGATGACGCTCGGAGGGAAACGGCGGGATAGAGCCCTTGCGTGCGCATCGCCGGGAAAATGCCCGCTACTGGAGCTGGCTAAAGACTGTCCGGATCGCCGATGAACATCTGGATCCGCGACCTCAACCAACGTTCGCCAGGGTCGTGATCCTGGGCGCCGCTCCAGGCCATGGGCAGTTCGTGGCCGCCGTCGCGCAGTTCCTCGGGTGGATCCTCGTACCTCAGGCCGCCGGCGCTGGCCAGCAGCCGGGCGGTGTAGTCGGGCACCATCACCAGCAGGTCGGTTTCCGCCAGCAGCGAGCCCAGGCCGTTGAACTGGGGCACCGCCAGCACCACCCGCCGCTGGCGGCCGAGCTTGTCGAGCAATTCGTCGACGTAGCCGGTGAGGTCGCCGGCATAGGACACCAGGGCATGGGGCCGGGCGCAGTATTCGTCCAGGGTCAGGCGACCGGGTTTGCTATCGGCGCGCAGCACCTTGAAGCCGAAGCGGCGCACCGGCCTTCTCTTCGAATTGGCCGGCAATTCCTCGGTATAGCCCACCGCTACCGTGATCTCGCCGGAGGCCAGCATGCCGGCGGCGGTCAGATAGTTCATCCGCCGTACCACCAGGGTGGTGCCCGGGGCCTCGATGCGGATGCGCCGGAGCAGCGGTGGCAACAGGGCGAATTCGACATCGTCGGACAGGCCGACGCGAAACACCCGGTCGGCGCTGGCCGGCTCGAAGCTCTGGGTGCGGCTCACCGCGCTGGAGATCTGGTCCAGCGCCGGCGACAGCAGGGCGGCGATCTCCTGGGCCCGCGGCGTGGGCTCCATGCTGCGCCCGGTACGCACGAACAGCGGATCGTCGAACAGGGTGCGCAGCCGTGCCAGGGCGGCGCTGATCGCCGGCTGACCGAGAAACAGCTTTTCCGCGGCACGGGTGACGCTGCGTTCGAGCATCAGGGTCTCGAACACGATGAGCAGGTTGAGGTCGACGCGGCGCAGATCGGTACGGTTCATTCAGGGCCCGGCTTCGGGAGTGGATCGATTCCCGCGATGTCCATTATCGATGGGGATGCATGGCATCCTAAGGCAAGGCTCGTTAGAGTCCTAGCCATAAGCAGTCCGCCTCGGCAACCGTTCCGGGGTCGGCGTCAACGCGAGGTAGTCCCATGTCCCGCCTGATCCAGTTCACCGAGTTCGGCCCGCCGGAGGTGCTCACCTGCATCGACCGACCCACGCCCGCGGCCGGGGCCGGCGAGGGTACGGGTGGAGGCCATCGGCGTGAGCTGGTACGACGTGCTCTGGCGGCAGAACCTGGCTCCCGAGCAGGCGATTCCGCCGGCCGGGCTGGGCTGCGAACTGGCCGGGGTGGTCACCGCCCTGGGCGAAGGCGTCAGCGAGCTGGCGGTGGGTGATCGGGTGGCCAGTTTCCTCGGTCACGACATCAACCGCTATCCGGCCTACGGCGACGACCTGGTCTATCCGGCCACCTCCCTGACGCGCTATCCGGACGTCCTCACCCCGGTGGAGGCCGCGGTGCACTACACCCCGCTGCTCACCGCCTACACCGGCCTGGTACACCAGGCGCGATTGCAACCGGGCGAATGGGTGCTGATCACCGATGCCAGCCGCTGCTGCGGTCCGGTTTCCATCCAGCTGGCCAAGGCCCTGGGCGGCCGGGTAATCGCCACCACCCACGACGCCGCCGACCGCGACTACCTGCGCGAACTGGGCGCCGAGAAGGTCATCGCCGCCGAGGAAGAGGACCTGGTCAGCCGCATCGCCAGCATCACCGATGGCGTTGGCGTGCACGTGGCCCTGGATGCCCTGGGCGGTCCGCAACTGGCGCTGCTCGGCGAGGCCATGGCGCCCCGCGGTCGGCTGCTGCTCTACGGCCTCAATGGCGGCAACCAGACCCCGCTGCCGGCCTGCGCGGCCTTCAAGAAGAAATTCAAGCTCTACATCCACTGTGTCCAGGATTTCACCGGCCAGCCGGAGATGGGGCTGGAGGCGGATTGCGCCGCCGTGCGCCAAGCCTTGCAGCACATCGACCAGTTGACGCGCGATCGGCTGCTCAAGGCGCAGATCAAGCAGGTGTTTTCCTTCGACCAGTACGTCGAGGCCCACCGCTGCATGGAGCAGTGCCCGACCCGCGGTCGGGTGGTGCTGAGCGTCGACTAGGCCTTGCCGCCATGAAAAAACCCACGCCTTGGCGTGGGTTTTTTCATGGCGGGTCGTCCGAACCGGACGCTCTTACCGGCGCCTAGGCGGTGGCTTTCTTCTGCAGCGGCGGGGTGGCGCGGTTCACCCGCGTCTTGGCGCCGAAGAAGGCCACGCTGAGGAAGTGCAGCGGACTGATGCGCTCCAGCACCAGCTTGAGCGCCACCGGCAGGAACAGGCCCATCACCATGCTGACGGTGAAGACCACCCAGACGTCATGCACCTGCAGCTTGTTCAGCACGATGCGGGCGCCGGCGGTGCCGAAGACGTGGAACAGGTAGATCTCGAAGGAGAAGTAACCCAGCCAGGCCAGCGGCTTGAAGTAGAAGCGGCGGGCGATCAGCAGGCTGATGGCGGCCAGGCCCAGGGCGGTGCCGATCACGGCCATGTCGGTCTCGTCGAGATCGATCAGCTCGAACAGGTAGGCCTGGTCGAGGGCCACCAGGATCGCCAGGGCCACGGCCATGGTCGTCACGTTGCGGCGGGTGATGAGTTGCTCGCCGAAGCGGTAGAGGCCCAGGCCCAGCAGGAAGAAGGGGAACAGCTGCACCGCCTTGTAGAGGCTGAACAGGTCCGGAAAGCTCTCCCAGGCGAAGGAGGCCGCCAGGGCCACGGCGAACACCAGGCCGAAGTTGCGCAGGCTGAGCAGCAGTCCGGCCTTTTCCAGCAGGGCGATCGCCACGAAGATGCAGAAGATCGACTGCAGGAACCAGAAGTGCGCGTAGCTGAAGAAGTAGATGCTGAAGATGTCGGTCAGCTGTGGCTTGTAGTTGGTGTTGGGCACGGCCATCTGCAAGGCGAAGAACAGCGTCGAGACCACCAGCAGGGGGATGCCAATGCGCTTGAACTTGCCCTGGTAGAAGCGCGACAGGTCGCTGCCGGTGTTGACCGGGCGCAGCGCATAGACATAGCCGGAGATCGCGGTGAACAGCGGCATCCGGATATAGACGAGGGAATCGTAGAGGTAGCGCAGCACGGAGTCGTCGGGCACCTTCATGCCCAGGGTGGACGAACTGCCGATCACGTGGCCCGCTACCATCAGAAACAGCGCCAGTCCGCGAATCGTCTCTATTCGCAGATCCTTTTCCGGCGTGGTCTTGGTCATGCTGAGTCCTCTGTACTAGCTAAGGCGAGACAGCGATTCCTCGAAGGGGGACGGGGAACGAATGTCGGCGCGTCGATCATCTGAGCCCGCTGAGCTTAGGCTAGTTCGTTAGCCGCCTTGCGATAGCGGCGGAAAAAGCCCGGCTTTTCTTGCGCTGCATCACTTTTCCGCGAAGCGATTCCTGAAAGTGTGAACTTGCAACGTCAGCGAACGACGCCGATTCAGGTGGCATTCTGCCAGTTTTAAGGCTTTCTTAAGGTGGGAAGGGTACGGCGGCCGGGAAAGGCCGCCTTTCGCTCAGATGAAGGCCTTGCCGTCGAGCACCGCCTTGCGCCAACGGGTGATGCGCACCTCGCCCGGCAACCCGGCGCTGCTGAAGGGGTCGCGCGCCAGGAAGGCTTCCGCTTCGGCACGGGTTTCCACGTCGACGATGTAGACGCTGCCACTGGCGGTCTCGCCGTCGTCGCTGAGCTTGGCGCCACAGGCCAGCAGGGCGGCCGCGTTCTCGCGCAGGAAATCCAGGTGGGCCGGGCGATGCTGCTGGCGCAGGGCCAGGCTGTCCGGCTTGTCGAAGGTCTCGATCAGAAAAGGCATGGCAGGCTCCGAAAAAGGGCGGCAGCCCCGATGGCCGCCGCTGGCGCAGGGTGGCGCGATCCTGGGGGCAGCGTCAATCGGCGCAAGGTCGGCGTGGCAAAGGTGCGCTCAGGCATAGCCATAGCAGAGAAACGTATTAAACATTCTTTTATAAAGAAGCCATCCTTGCCTTCTCTAATGGAATATAAGGAGGTCCTCATGGCTTTGTCCTTCCGACGTCTCGCGCGTCTCTGCGTGGTGCTGGCGGTCACCCTGGGGGTGTTGGCGCCGGTGCAGGCGGCTGAGCAGCAGCTGCGTATCGGCTACCAGAAAGGCGGCGGTCTACTGGCGGTGCTCAAGGCCCAGGGCACCCTGGAGCAGGCCCTGGGCGTCCAGGGTTACCAGGTCAGCTGGCGCGAATTCCAGGCTGGTCCGCAGCTGCTGGAAGCGCTCAATGCCGGTAGCGTCGACGTCGGCTATACGGGTTCACCGCCGCCGATCTTCGCCCAGGCCGCCGGCATCGACCTGGTCTACCTGGGGGCCGAGCCGGCCAGCGAGAAGGTCGAGGCCATCGTGGTGCCGAACGGCTCCACGCTCCAGGCGGTCAGCGAACTCAAGGGCAAGAAGGTGGCGGTGCAGAAGGGCTCCAGCGCCAACTTCCTGCTGGTCGCCGCGCTGAACAAGGCCGGCCTCACCCTCAAGGACATCCAGCCGGTCTACCTGGCGCCCGCCGATGCCCGCGCCGCCTTCGCCAATGGCTCGGTGGATGCCTGGGCGATCTGGGATCCTTACCTCGCCGCCATTCAGCAGAGCCAGTCGGTACGGGTACTGGCGGACTATCAGGGCCTGCTGCACGCCAGCAGCTTCTATGAGGGGTCGCGGCGCTTCGCCGATGCCCATCCCGAGGCGATCCGCCTGCTACTGGCCGAGCTGGCCAAGGCCGGGGCCTGGGCCAATGCCCACAAGCCGGAGGTGAGTCGCATCCTGGCCGAGCAGATCGGCCTGCCCGCGGCGGTGACCGCCGCCTGGCAGGCGCGTACCGGCTATGGCGTGACCCCGTTGACGCCCGAGATCATCGCCATCCAGCAGCAGACCGCCGACATCTTCCAGGCCCAGGGCCTGATCCCGCGCAAGGTCGACGTCAGCCAGGCGGTCTGGCAGGCGCCGCACTAGCGCGCTCAGGCGCGCCGCGGCAACAGGTAACCCAGCAGGAACATCCCGGCCGCGGCCACCACCACCGAGGGGCCGGCCGGGGTGTCCTGGTACCAGGACAGCGTCAGCCCCAGGCACACCGCCGCCATGCCCAGCAGGCTGGCGCCACAGGCCATCTGTTCCGGGCTGCGGGCGTGGCGCTGGGCGGTGGCGGCGGGGATGATCAGCAGCGAGGTGATCAGCAGCACGCCGACGATCTTCATGGCCACGGCGATGACGATGGCCACCAGCAGCATCAGCGCCAGGCGGATCCAGGTCACCGGCAGGCCTTCGACCTGGGCCAGTTCCTCGTGCACGGTGATGGCCAGCAAGGGCCGCCACAGCCAGGCCAGGGCCACCAGCACCAGGGCGCTGCCGCCGAGGATCCAGCGCAGATCACCGGGGCCGACCGCCAGCAGGTCACCGAACAGATAGCTCATCAGGTCGATGCGCACCTCGTGCATGAACGACAGCGCCACCAGCCCCAGCGACAGGGTGCTGTGGGCGAGGATGCCGAGCAGGGTATCGGCAGCCAGGCCGCGACGGCGCTGCAGCACCACCAGCAGCACGGCCAGCGCCAGGCAGCCGACGGTGACGGTCAGGGTCGGACTGACATCCAGCAGGAAGCCCAGGGCCACCCCGAGCAGGGCGGCGTGGGAC
>CAUQPA010000080.1:0-11101 GCA_963519325.1 uncultured Pseudomonas sp.
CATCTATGGCCCTGCCATGGCGATAAAGCGCTCGCAAGAGCAACGGATGAAAGCCCGGGTCGAGCAGGCGGTGGCCCAAGGCATCATCCAGGCTCCCTCCGCGGAGCAATGGAAGATGATCCTGGCGCGCGCCCCCGCCACCCGCATCTTCGCTGGAGCCGGCTCGGGCAAGACCACGACGCTGGTGCTGCGAGTGGTGTTCATGCTCTGCCATCTGGAGCTGCCACGGGAACAGCTGACAGTCATCTCCTTTACCAAGGCCTCCTGCGATGAATTGAGGGCGCAACTCAAACGCGTGCTGGCCTTTTGGGATGCCCCGCTGGACGACGAAGGCGCCAGGGAACTGGTACGAACCTTCCACTCCGCCCTGGCGCAACTGGCCCGCGCCGAATTGCGGGTGACGCAGTGGTTCGAGCAGCTGTCGCCACATGCCAGGGCGGACGAAGAACCGGACAACGCCCTGCTTGCCGGCGCCACCCTGAACGACAGCCAGCGGCAATGGCTGCTACAGGCCTATGAGCACTGCTATAAAGAGGATGCCGGCTTTCGTCGGCGTATCCATCTATTGCTGGAGCTGGCCGCCCCGGACGAAGAGGCACCGCCCGCGGCTGCGCCCCTGCAACCCTTCGTACTCAATGGCGAACGCCAACCCCAGGCGCTGCCTGACCTCTTCTATGGCCAGGCGTCTTTCGCCGAGACCCTGGGCCTACGCGTCGGCTCAATCAAGAGCAGCCAGCTGGAATGCTCCACCCGTGACCGGATCTTCCTGGAAGCCATGCAGCAATTCTGGCGACAGTTCAACCGGCTATTGAAGGAGCAGCGACTGATCACCTTCAATACCGCCTTCGCCGTGCTGACGGATCGCCTAGAGAAGAAGCCGAGCCGCGCCTTGATCGCCCGCCTGCAACCCTTCACCCACCTGTTGATCGACGAATTCCAGGACATCTCGCCCCAGATCGCGCTCTGGCTCCAGCAGGTACAGAGAAGACTTGCCGAGGAGAAGGTCGCGCCCTCGCTGATGGCCATCGGCGACGACTGGCAGTCCATCTATGGCTGGCGTGGCAGCTCGCCGGAACTGTTCATCCACTTCGATCGCTGGTTTCCCGGCCAGACGCCGAGCCAGACGCTGATGCTGGGTACCAACTATCGGTCTTCGCCGCAGATCGTGGCTGACGGTGAGCGGATCCTGACGCAGGTGAAGCACAAGCAGGCCAAGCGTACCCAGGCATCCAGAGCGGCGGATGAGCAGGGACACGGCGTGAAGGTCGTCGGGCAATTCGACATTGGCCGCCAACTCCCATTGCTGATGAGCGAGATCGAGGACCAGCGCCGCTACGCCGCCGAGCGAGAGCGGCCGGAGCGCTGGGCAGTCATGGTGATGAGCCGAGTGAATGCACCCCTGAAGACCCTCAATGAGCAACTGGGCCGCCAGGAGGGCGTGCGGACCTGCACTATCCACCGCGCCAAGGGTCTGCAGGCGGAAGTGGCGATCGTGCTCGACGATGGCCAACCCCAGCCGCCGCATCCCTTGCGCAATGCACTCTATGCCGCCAGCGGCCATTTCCAGCAGAGCTACGACGAAGCCATGGCCGATGAGGCCTTGCGCCTGAGCTATGTAGCGGTGACCCGCGGCGTCAGCCGGGTGCTGTGGTACACCCGGCAGCCGCGGGGCGCGGCGGCGATCCTGGCTGGCTGAATCAGGTATCGCGGCGGGTGGCGTCGTCCAGCGCCAGGATGGTGTGGGCGTTGGTGACGGTGGTGGCGAGGGTATTGATGACGCCGGAGCGCAGGGCGCCGAGGATGGCGGCGGCCTTGGTGCTTTCGCTGGCGACGGCGATGACGTCGGGGATGCGGGTCAATTCCTGGACCGTGAGCCCTATCACCCGCCCCTGCAGCACATTGACCGCCGGCCGCCCATGAATGTCGATGAAGTCGTACCCCATCATGTCGCCCACGGTGCCGGACAGACGGGCCGCCGCGATCTCCTGCGGCGAGAACCAGCCCATGCGCACCATGTTGCTGCTCTCGCTCATGTCACCGATGCCGATCAGCGCGAGATCGGCGCGGCGGGCGCGATCCAGGGTGGCACGCACGGTGTCGTTGGCGATCAAGGTCGCGCGCAGCTCGGGGTTGGCCACCATGGCCGGCGCATAGAGGGTTTCGCTCTCGCCACCGAAGCGCGCCGCCAGGCGCCGGCAGATATGGTCGGGATTCATGTATTCCCCCGCGCGCAGGGAGCCACCGATGGCGCAGACGAAGGTGCAGTTGCGACCATTGGGCAGAAAGACGTTGTCGGCCACCGCACCGACGTTACGCCCCATCCCCACCGCGACGATCATGCCGTCGGCCAGCACCCGGTTGAGGTAGTTGGCGACCAGGCTGGCGACCGCCGAGCGCTGGGTGTCCGGATCCGCGTGGTCCACGGCGATGAGGGCGCGATCCAGGCGGAAACGTTCCAGCAGCTTCTGCTCCACCTCGTTGT
Organism: uncultured Pseudomonas sp.; assembly: GCA_963519325.1. Lineage (GTDB taxonomy): Bacteria > Pseudomonadota > Gammaproteobacteria > Pseudomonadales > Pseudomonadaceae > Chryseomonas. The sequence goes on from CAUQPA010000080.1 coordinate 2,483, forward strand.
TCATGGTGGGATGCTGCAGCACCCGCACCTCGACGATGCCTTCGTCGCGGGCACGCTTGAGCAGGCGGCTGACCTTGGCTCGCGACAGCGACAGGCGCTGGGCGATGGCCTCCTGGTTGACGTTGTCCAGGTAGTAGAGCATCGCGATGTCGGTCATCAGCTCGAAGTCGCTGGCCCCACGACTGGCATTGTCATTCATGCAGGATCGACTCCGGTTGCCTGGCAAAGCCGCCATTGTCCCCAGTCCGGGCGGACGGCGTCCAGCGCCTAGCAATCACGGCGCTGCTCGAGGGCCGTGATGCGCTCGACCTTGGGCCCCGAGCGCCCGGCCTCGAAATCCGAACTGAGAAAGGCCTTGACCAGACTCTTGGCCAGCTCGGGCCCGACCACTCGCGCCCCGATCGAGAGGATCTGGGCGTCGTTGCTCTTGCGGGCGCGCTCCGCCGAATAGGTGTCGTGGGCCTGCGCCGCACGAATGCCCTGGACCTTGTTGGCCGAGATGGCCATGCCGATGCCGGTCCCGCAGACCAACACCCCGAGGCGATTCCGCCCCTCGCGAATGGCGCTGGCGACCGCGTAGGCGATATCCGGGTAGAGCACCGGCTCGGTGGAATGGGAGCCGAAATCCTCCACCTCGAGACCGAGGGAAAGGATGAAGGCCTTGAGCTGCTCCTTGAGTTCGTAGCCGGCTTCGTCACAGCCGATGGCGATGGATTGGGTGGCGTTCATGCACCTGGCGCTCCTATGAGAGACCAACGCGGTCTCGATCATATGATCATCATGTGAAATTCCGATCAAGCAATTTTGTTTAGATCCGTACGGCGCTGTATAGCTTGATCTGAATAGATATTCCGTGAACAAGGCGATCCTGACCGCGCCGAACCCGCATCCTCGACTCGCGCAGAAAATTTGTGGCCGCCAGTTGACTGATCAGATTTTCATGGTTTAAACATATGCTCACTACGAGCTCCATCGCTGCGACAAGAAAACAACACCAGCTGAGAGGACGTAACATGGCTCCGCCCTTGCTGCTTCATGCTGAAAAGGTCGCCAAGGCCTATGCCGGGATACCCGCCCTGCGCGATGGCCACCTGAGTCTCGAGGCGGGCTCGGTGCACGCGCTGTGCGGCGGCAACGGTGCCGGCAAATCCACCTTCCTCAGCATCCTCATGGGCATCACCCAGAGGGATGCCGGCAGCATTCGCCTGGAAGGTCGCGAGGTGGTCTTCCAGCGCCCCAGCGAAGCCCTCGCCGCTGGCGTCGCCATGATCACCCAGGAACTGGAACCCATCCCCGACCTGACCGTGGCCGAGAACATCTGGCTGGGTCGGGAGCCACGCCGACTGGGCTGCCTGCTGGACAACCGCGAGCTGAATCGGCGGACCCGCGTCCTGCTGGAGGATCTAGGCTTCGAGGTCGAGGCCGGCATGCCCATGCGCCGCCTGAGCATCGCCCAGACGCAGTTGGTGGAGATCGCCAAGGCCTTCAGCCATGACTGCCGGGTGATGATCATGGACGAGCCGACCTCGGCGATCGGCGAGCGGGAGACGGAGACGCTGTTCGCCGCGATCCGGCGCCTGACCGCGCGGGGCGCCGGCATCATCTATGTCTCCCACCGCCTGACCGAACTGACGCAGATCGCCGATCGCTACACCATCTTCCGCGATGGCGCCTTCGTCGAGACAGGGGCGATGGCCAACGTCGACCGGGCGCATCTGGTACGCGGCATCGTCGGCCGGGAGCTGGCGGCCATCGACCACAAGCAGGGTCGCGTGTCGAGCGCCGAACCCTGCCTCACGGTAGCCGGCCTGTGTCGCAAGAACGAATTCCAGGACGTCAGCCTGCAGGTGCGTCCGGGCGAGATCCTCGGCATCTATGGGCTGATGGGTTCGGGGCGCAGCGAATTCCTCAACTGCGTCTATGGCCTGACCACGCCGGACGCCGGCCAGGTGGCGCTCAAGGGTGCCCCGGTGCCAGTGGGTGATCCGGCCGCCACCATCCGCGCCGGGATCTCGCTGGTCACCGAGGACCGCAAGGACACCGGCCTGGTGCTCACCGGCAGCGTCCGCGAGAACGTCGCCCTGGCCGCCTACGACCGCCTCTCCAGCCTGGGCGTGATCAGCGGGCGCAAGGAACGCGCGCTGGCGGAAGAAATGGTGCGCCGGCTGAAGGTCAAGACCGCATCCCTCGAGCTGCCGGTGGCGGCCATGAGCGGTGGCAACCAGCAGAAGGTGGTGCTCGCCAAGTGCCTGTCCACCGAACCGGTCTGCCTGCTCTGCGACGAACCCACCCGCGGCATCGACGAGGGTGCCAAGCAGGAGATCTACCGCCTGCTCGACGAGTTCGTCCGCGCCGGTGGCGCCGCCATCGTCGTGTCCTCCGAAGCCCCGGAACTGCTCCATCTGAGCGATCGCATCGCGGTGTTCAAGGCCGGCCGCCTGGTCACCGTGAGCGAGGACCGGTCCCTGTCCCAGGAAGCCTTGCTGAGTCTTGCCTCATGACCATCCAGACCCTCACTCCCAGTATCACCCCCGCGCCGTCGCGCAGCCGGCTGCGCTTCGCCCTCGACCGCTTCGGCCTGCCGCTGGTGTTCGTGCTGTTGTGCGTCGCCCTGGGCTTCAGCAGCGAGTACTTCATGACCTGGCGCAACTGGATGGACATCCTGCGCCAGACCTCCATCAACGGCATCCTCGCGGTAGGCATGACCTACGTCATCCTGACCCGCGGCATCGATCTCTCGGTCGGCTCGATCCTGGCCTTCTCGGGGTTGTGCAGCGCCCTGGTCGCGGTGCAGGGCTATGGCCTGCTGGCCGCGCTGAGCGCCGGCATGTTCGCCGGGGCGGTGATGGGGGCGCTGAATGGGTTCATGGTCGCCAACCTGTCGATCCCGCCCTTCGTGGCCACCCTGGGCATGCTCAGCGTCGGCCGCGGCCTGACCTTCATCCTCAACGACGGCAGCCCCGTCACCGACCTGCCGGAAGCCTACCTGGCCCTGGGCACCGGCAAGCTCGGACCGATCGGCATGCCCATCGTGATCTTCGCCATCGTCGCGCTGTTCTTCTGGCTGGTGCTGAAGTACACCACCTATGGCCGCTACGTCTACGCGGTGGGCGGCAACGAGAAGAGCGCCCGCACCTCCGGCATCGGCGTGCGCAAGGTGACCTTCTCGGTGTACGTGATCTCCGGGCTGCTGGCTGGCCTGGCCGGCATCGTGCTCTCGGCGCGGACCACCTCCGCCCTGCCCCAGGCCGGCGTCTCCTACGAGCTGGACGCCATCGCCGCGGTGGTGATCGGCGGCACCAGTCTCTCCGGGGGCACCGGCAGCATCGTCGGCACCCTGTTCGGCGCCCTGCTCATCGGCGTCATCAACAACGGCCTGAATCTGCTGGGGGTGTCGTCCTACTACCAGCAGGTGGCCAAGGGTTTGATCATCGTCTTCGCCGTCCTGATCGACGTCTGGCGCAAGCGCCGGGCCTGATCGCGAACCTCTCCGCACGACAACAAGAAAAGGAGTCACCCATGCACGCTCGCAAATTGCTCTGCGTTCTCGCCGCGTCCCTGCTCGCCAGCAGCCTGGCCCAGGCGGCGCCCTACAAGGTCGGGGCCGCCGTCTACGGCCTCAAGGGCCAGTTCATGCAGGCCTGGGTCCGCGATCTCAAGCAGCACCCGGCGGTCAAGGACGGCTCGGTGCAGATCACGGTGTTCGACGGCAACTACGACGCCCTGACGCAGAACAACCAGATCGAAACGATGGTCACCCAGCACTACGACGCCATCATCTTCGTGCCCATCGATACCAAGGCCAGCGTCGGCGCCGTGGCCCGCGCCATGGAGAGCGAGGTGCCGGTGGTGGCCTCCAATACCAAGGTCGCCAGCGCCAGCGTGCCCTACGTGGGCAACGACGACGTGGAGGGTGGCCGCCTGCAGACCCAGGCGCTGGCGGAAAAGCTCGGCGGCAAGGGCAACGTGGTGATCATCCAGGGACCCATCGGCCAGTCCGCGCAGATCGATCGCGAGAAGGGCGAAATGGAAGTGCTGCAGAAGCACCCCGAGATGAAGGTGATTGAGAAGAAGACCGCCAACTGGTCGCGGGCCGAGTCCCTGACCCTCACGGAAGACTGGCTCAACGCCCATCCCAAGGGTATCGCCGGCATCATCGCGCAGAATGACGACATGGCCCTCGGCGCGCTGCAGGCGGTGAAGAACCGCGGGCTGTCGGCCAAGGACATCCCGGTCACCTCCATCGACGGCATGCCCGACGCCATCCAGGCGGCGAAGAAGGGTGAGCTGATCACCTACTTCCAGGATGCCCAGGCGCAATCCCAGGGTGCCCTGGACGTGGTGCTACGCAAGCTGGAGGGCAGTGCCTACCAGCCGCGCTCGGAGATCTGGAAGCGCTACCCCGCCCTGCAATGGGGTGACGGCACCGCGAAGAACTACATCATCCCCTGGGTGGCGGTGACGCCGGAAAACGCCGACGCCCTCTACCAGCAGGTCAGCGGCAAGTAAGCCGCCTCGACGAGGACGGGCGCCCTGCCCGTCCGGGAGATCTCTCTATGTCCGATTTCTGGAATCAGGCGTTCGACCTCAGCGGTCGGTGCGCCCTGGTCACCGGCGGCGCGGCGGGTATCGGCCACGCCTGCGCCACCCTGCTGGCCAGCCGCGGCGCCCGGGTGGCGCTGCTGGACCGCAACCCCGAGGTGGCGCCGATCGCCGCGCAACTGGGCGACGGCCACCTGGGCATCGCCCTCGACGTGCGCGACAAGGCGGCCATCGAGGCCGCCGTGGACCAGGCCGCCAAAGCCTTCGGCCGGCTCGACCTGCTGGTCAACAGCGCCGGGATTGCCCTGCTGGACAAGGCCCTGGACGTCAGCGAAGAGGCCTGGGACAGCACCCTCGACATCAACCTCAAGGCCAGCTTCTTCGTCGCCCAGGCGGTGGCTCGCCACCTGCGCGCCAGCGGCGGCGGTCGCATCGTCAACCTGGCCTCCCAGGCGGCGGTGATCGGCCTGGATCGCCATGTCGCCTACTGCGCCAGCAAGGCCGCGGTGGTGGGCATGACCCGGGTCCTGGCCATGGAGTGGGCCGAATTAGGCATCACCGTGAATGCCGTCTCGCCGACCATCGTCGAGACCGAACTGGGCAAGAAGGCCTGGGCCGGCGAGGTGGGCGAGCGGGCCAAGCGGCTCATCCCGGTGGGCCGTTTCGCTCGCCCCGAGGAGATCGCCGCCGCGGTGCTCTACCTGCTCAGCGACGCCGCCGCCATGATCACCGGGGAGAACCTGGTGATCGACGGCGGCTACAGCATCCAGTGATGCCCACGAACCCGAGGTAACCTCATGTCCAGCGCTTTCGAGAACGCTCTGCCCAGGACCATGAATGCGGTGGTCTGCCATGGCCCCGAGGACTATCGCCTGGAACAGGTACCGGTGCCGGTACCCGGCCCGGACGAGATCCTCACCCGCGTCGAGCTGTGCGGCATCTGCATGGGCGATATCAAGACCTACCGCGGCGCGCCCTCCTTCTGGGGCGATGCCGAGCAACCGCGCTACGTGAAGCCGCCGATGATTCCCGGCCACGAATTCGTCTGCCGGGTAGTGGCCCTCGGGCCCGGTGCCGAGAAGCGCGGCGTGCAGGTCGGCGACCGGGTGATCTCCGAGCAGATCGTGCCCTGCTGGGGCTGTCGCTTCTGCAACCATGGCCAGTACTGGATGTGCCAGAAGCACGATCTCTATGGCTTCCAGAACAACGTCCAGGGCGCCATGGCCGAGTACATGATCTTCACCCGCGAGGCCATCGTGCACCCGGTGCCCGATGACATCCCGCCCGAGGAAGCCATCCTCATCGAGCCGCTGTCCTGTTCGCTGCACGCGGCGGATCGTGCCGATGTCGGCCTGGACGACGTGGTGGTGGTGGCGGGCGCCGGTACCCTCGGCCTCGGCATCATCGGCGCGGTGCGGCTGCGCAACCCGAAGAAGCTGATCGTGCTGGACATGAAGCCGGAGCGCTTCGAACTGGCGCTGCGGCTGGGCGCCGACGAGGTGTGGAATCCCTTCTACGAGAACGTGGTGGAGAAGATCCGCGCCATCACCGACGGCTACGGCTGCGACATCTACATCGAAGCCACCGGTCACCACCGGGCGGTGAACCAGGGCCTGGCCATGCTGCGCAAGCTGGGACGCTTCGTCGAGTTCAGCGTGTTCAACGACGAGGCCACGGTGGACTGGTCGATCATCGGCGATCGCAAGGAGCTGGATGTGCTCGGTTCGCACCTGGGGCCCTACATGTACCCGCGGGCCATCGACTTCATCGGCCAACGCAAGATCGATGTACGCGGCATCGTCACCCATACCTTCCCGCTGGCCGACTTCAAGGAAGCCTTCGCGACCATGGAGCGCGGCGACCAGTCCCTCAAGGTGGTACTCAAGCCCTGACCGGGCGGGGTGCCGAGAACAAGGAGACGCTATGAATCGAGTGATCAACGATCCGGACCTGGTGGTGGAGGACATGCTGGAGGGCATCCTCCTCGCCCATCCGGAGCTGGCCCAGGCCGGTGACAATCCGCGGGTGATCCGCAGAGTGCAGGTGGCGCCGGAGGGTCGCGTCGGCGTCGTGACCGGGGGTGGGTCCGGCCATGAGCCGGCCTTTCTCGGCTATGTCGGCCCGGGCCTGGTGGACGCCGTGGCGGTCGGCGAGATCTTTTCCTCGCCCACCGCCAAGAGCTTCCTCGACGCCTTCCACGCCGCCGACCGCGGCGCCGGGGTAGCCTGCCTGTACGGCAACTATGCCGGCGACAACATGAACGTGAAGCTGGCGATGAAGATGGCCGCCAGCCGCGGCCTGCAGATCAGGACGGTGGTGGCCAACGACGACGTCGCCTCGGCGCCCAGGGAGGAGATCGCCAAGCGCCGCGGCGTGGCCGGCGAGATCTTCATGTGGAAGGTCGGCGGCGCCGCCGCGGCCGCGGGTTACGACCTGGACGGCGTCATCCGCGTGGCGCAGAAGGCCGTCGCCAACTGCCGCTCCATCGGCGTCGGGCTGACCCCCTGCACCATCGCCGCGGTGGGCAAGCCGAACTTCCAGATCGCCGACGGCCAGATGGAACTGGGCATCGGCCACCACGGCGAGCCAGGCATCGCCGTGGTACCCATAGAGCCGGCGCGGCAGATGGCGGCGCGCATGCTGGAGCCCATCCTGGCCGATCGCGACTTCGGCCAGGACCAGGGTGTGGTGGTGCTGGTCTCCGGCCTGGGCGCCACGCCGGTGATGGAGCTGTACATCTTCTACGCCGAGGTGGCGCGGTTGCTGGAGGGCCGCGGGCTGCGCGTGCATCGTCGCTACGTCGGCAACTACTTCACGTCCCTGGAAATGATGGGCGTGACCCTGAGCGTGCTGGGCGTGGACGAGGAACTGGCCCGGCTGATCGATCAACCCTGCCGTTCCATCGGCCTGACCCAGACGGAGTGAACGCAATGCAGCAGTCTTTCTCCGGTGCCGAGGGCACCCCCATCGTCAGCGACCTGGTGGACGTCATCGTCGCCAATCGCGAATACCTCAGCGAGGTGGACGGCGCCATCGGCGATGGCGACCACGGCATCAACATGGCCAAGGGCTTCTCCCGCTGTGGCAAGGCCATGGCCGGCCGCCAACTGACCCTGGCCGAGGCCCTGGACGAACTGACCCTGGCGCTGATGGAAGGCATCGGCGGCTCCATGGGGCCGCTGTACGGCAGCCTGTTCATCGGCATGGCCGACCAGGTGCGCGGCAAGGCCGAGATCGATGCCGATACCTTCGCCCGGCTGCTGCGCGGTGGCCTGGCCTCGATCCAGGACATCAGCGAGGCCGGCGTCGGCGACAAGTGCCTGATGGATGCCCTGATCCCGGCGGTGGAAGCCTTCGAGGACGCCGTGGCCCAGGGCGCCAGTTTCCACGACGCCCTGGAGGCCATGAAGCGCGCCGCCTCCCAGGGTCGTGACTCGACCCGCGACCTGGTGGCCCGCATCGGCCGCGCCAGCCGCCTGGGCGAAAGATCCCTCGGCGTGCTGGATGCGGGCGCCGTGTCCTGCTGCCTCATCCTCACCCGCCTGGCCGACTCGGTGGAGGCCAGGTTGCACTGAATCCGCCGCTGCTGGCGGCAACCCTTTGTTCGCACTTGCCACCCTTCGGGGTGGCTTTTTTATCTAGGCGCGCAGCGCTTCGGCCAGTGCACTGCCCAAGGACTGCAGGCGTCGCGCCTGGACGGAGTCCTCCTCGGCATCGGGCTGCAAGAGCAGAAAGCGTGTCGAAGGCAACGCCGGCAAGGCATCTTCGTCGAGCAGGCGCAGCCCCTGCCCGGCAACGGCGGACGCATTCAGGCAGGCGACGCCCAGTCCTGCCGTCAAGGCTGCCTGCAGACCTGCCACGCCCGAGGCGATATGGCTGACCACGTAGGCCATGCCTGCGGCTTCCAGGCGGCTGCACGCCAGGCGGTGCAGGGAGCAGCCCGCCGGCAACAGGGCCAGGGGTACGGGTCGCCCTGGCTGTATGGATTCCACGCCTACCGCGCCTACCCAGCACAGCGGCTCCTGATGCAAGGGCGTGACCCTCACCCGGGGCACCGTCTTTCGCTCAGTCTCCAGG
>CAUQPA010000081.1:0-11004 GCA_963519325.1 uncultured Pseudomonas sp.
GCGGCGGGATCGAACTTGCTCTTCAGGGTGGCGATGGCATCGGCTGCGCTCATGGCGAGGGTCCTTGTGGTCTTTTTCGATGAAGCCAGGTCCGAAGCGGCCTGGCAGGGCACTCGACCGAGGGTAGGGGGCGGCTGGAGCCCTGTCAACGGCTATTCATACAACCGTTTGAATGGGTGGGCGTATCGGACCTGCACCAGGTACGCCGACTGGCATGCCCAGGGCGCCTCGTGCGGCAGGCGAGTTTCTATCGGTCCGGCGACTCGGTATGCTGGGCAGGGCATTGCTGCCGCCATTCTAGGAGAGTCCGTGGAGTTTCTTGCCGACTATGCCAGTTTCCTGGCCAAAACCGTCACCCTGGTGGTGGCCATCCTCGCCGTGCTGTTGTTCGCCGCTGCCATTCGCGGTCGTAATCGCCGTGGCTCGGGTGGTCAGCTGCAGGTCCAGAAGCTCAACGACTTCTATCGCGATCTCCGCCTGCGCCTGCAGCAGAGCGTGCTCGGCAAGGAGGCCTTCAAGGCCCTGCGCAAGCGCGAGACCAAGGCCGAAAAGACCAAGCGCAAGAGCGAAACCGGCAAGTCCCGGGTCTATGTGCTGGATTTCCACGGCGACATCAAGGCCACCGCCAACGAACACCTGCGCAACGAGATCACCGCGGTGCTGACCCTGGCCACGCCCAAGGACGAGGTGGTGGTGCGGCTGGAAAGCGGTGGTGGCCTGGTGCACAGCTATGGCCTGGCCGCCTCGCAGCTGGCGCGCATCCGCCAGGCCGGCGTGCCCCTGACCATCTGCGTCGACAAGGTGGCGGCCAGCGGCGGCTACATGATGGCCTGCATCGGCGACCGCATTCTCAGCGCGCCCTTCGCCATCCTCGGCTCCATCGGCGTGGTCGCCCAATTGCCCAACGTCCACCGGCTGCTGAAGAAGCACGACGTGGATTTCGAGGTATTCACCGCGGGCGAGTACAAGCGCACCGTCACGGTCTTCGGCGAGAACGACGAGAAGGGCAAGGAGAAATTCCAGGATGACCTGGATACCACCCATGAGCTGTTCAAGAAATTCGTCGCCCACTACCGTCCCCAGCTGAACATCGACGAAGTGGCGACCGGCGAGGTCTGGCTGGGCCAGGCCGCGCTGGGCAAGCACCTGGTGGACGAGCTACGTACCAGCGACGAGTACCTGGCCGAACGGGCCCAGGTGGTGGAGGTCTTCGCCGTGCGCTTCGTCGAGAAGAAGTCGCTGCCCGAACGCCTGGGCATGGCGGCGAGCCTCGGCGTCGATCGCCTGGTGACCACCTGGTGGGAGCGCCTCGCGGAGTCGACCCGCTGGCGCTGAGGTCCCTGGGACTGGCGCCCCATAACAAGACTCCAACGGAGGTTCTGCGATGAGCAATTTTCAGGCGCTCTGGGTGACCGAAGGGGCCCACGGCGCTTTCCGGCAAGAGGTGGTGACGCGCACGCTGGACGACCTGCCCGCGGGCGAGGTGCTGATCCGGGTGCGTTATTCATCCCTCAACTACAAGGACGCCCTCTCGGCCATCGGCAACAGGGGCGTCACCCGGCGCTATCCCCATACCCCGGGGATCGACGCGGCCGGCGTGGTGGAGGCTTCCAGCGCCGCCGAATTCGCCGTCGGTGACGAGGTGATCGTCACCGGCTACGACCTGGGCATGAACACCGCGGGCGGCTTCGGCCAGTACATCCGCGTGCCGGCGGCCTGGGTGATCCGTCGCCCGGACAACCTCGGTCTGCGCGAAGCCATGGTGCTGGGCACCGCCGGCCTTACCGCGGCCCTGTGCGTCGAGAAACTCGAACAGATGGGCCTGGCGCCCGAGGCCGGTACCGTCCTGGTCACCGGCGCCAGCGGCGGCGTGGGTAGCCTGGCAGTCAAGCTGCTGGCGCGGCTGGGCTATCACGTGGCGGCCTCCACCGCCAAGCTGGAGCGGGCGGAGTGGTTGCACCGCCTGGGTGCCCGGCAGATCCTCGACCGGGCGACCCTGGCCGATGGCGTCGGCAAGCCGCTGCTGGATCAGCAGTGGGCGGGTGCGGTGGATACCGTGGGCGGCGACATCCTCTTCAACGTCATCAAGTCGCTGGAATACGGTGGCAGCGTGGCGTGCTGCGGCATGACCGCCGGCACCAAGTTCGAAGCCGGCATCTTTCCCTTCATCCTGCGTGGCGTGAACCTGCTGGGCGTCGATTCCGTCGAGTTGCCGCTGATGGCCAAGGCCGCGCTCTGGGACAAGCTCTCGGTGCAGTGGAAGCTGGACGACCTGGACAGCCTGACCCGCGAGATCGGCCTGCAGGAGCTACCCGACACCATCAGCCAGATCCTGGCGGGGAAGATGGTGGGGCGCGTGGTCGTGGACCTCGGGTGAGGGATCACCGCGCAAAAGAAAACCCGCCGCGGCGGGTTTTCTTTTACCTGGCCTGAGTTCGGTCAGGCCTGGCGACGACGGAACAGTGGCTGAGGCTCGTCGACCGCGCCCTGGTAGGTCTCGCTGAAATCGCGCAGGCCCTTCAGCGCCGCTTCCGGGTCACGGTCGGCCCGTACCACGTAGGCGTCGAAACCACAGCGCTTGAGGAAGAACAGCTGGTCCTGCAGCACGTCGCCGATGGCGCGCAGCTCGCCGGTCCAGCCGAAGCGCTCGCGCAGCAAGCGGGCGTAGGAATAGCCGCGCCCATCGACGAAGGCCGGGAAGTTGATGGCGACCAGGGCGAAGTGCTCCAGGTCGGCGGCAATGCTCTCCGGTTCTTCATCGCTGTCCAGCCAGATACCCAGGCGACCGTCGCGGCGGGTGAGGGCATGGCCGTGCTCCAGCCACAGGGCGGCGGGGATGATGACGTCATCGCTGTTGGGGACGTCTTCGAAGGCGACGTCCTTGGGCAGCAGGTGCCAGTTGTCGGTGACCAGCTGGTCGCCCTTAATGATTCTTTGCATAGACGCGCTCCTTGAAGGGGTCGATACCGATACGGCGGTAGGTGTCGATGAAGCGCTCGTCTTCGGTGCGTTGCTCGACGTAGACATTGATCAGCTTGCCGATCACCTCGGGCATCTGGTCCTGGGCGAAGGAGGGGCCGAGGATCTTGGCCAGGGTGGCGTCACGGCCGGCGTCGCCGCCCAGGGACACCTGGTAGAACTCTTCGCCCTTCTTGTCCACGCCGAGGATGCCGATGTGGCCGACGTGGTGGTGGCCGCAGGCGTTCATGCAGCCGGAGATGTTCAGGTCCAGCTCGCCGATGTCGAACAGGTAGTCCAGGTCATCGAAACGACGCTGGATGGATTCGGCGATGGGGATCGACTTGGCGTTGGCCAGGGAGCAGAAGTCGCCACCCGGGCAGCAGATCATGTCGGTCAGCAGGCCGATGTTCGGCGTGGCGAAGCCGTGCTCGCGCAGTTCGTGCCAGAGTTCGAGCAACTGGTCCTGGCGGACGTCGGCGAAGATGACGTTCTGCTGGTGCGAGGTGCGCAGCTCACCGAAGCTGTAGCGATCGGCCAGGTCGGCCATGGCGTCGAGCTGGCGGTCGGTGACATCGCCCGGGGCCACGCCGGTGGGCTTGAGCGACAGGGTCACGGCGACGTAGCCCGGACGCTTGTGGCGGAAGGTGTTGCGCTGGCGCCAGCGAGCGAAGCCGGGGTGCTCAGCGTCCAGGCGGGCGAGAGCCGCGTCCTGGTCCTGCAGCTCGGCATAGGCCGGGTCGACGAAGAAGGCGGAGACGCGCGCCACCTCGGCGTCGGTCAGGGTGATGGGGCCATCCTTGAGATGGGCCCACTCGGCCTCGACCTTCTCGGCGAAGACGTCGGCGCCCAAGGCCTTGACCAGGATCTTGATGCGGGCCTTGAACTTGTTATCGCGGCGGCCGTAGCGGTTGTAGACCCGCAGGGTGGCTTCGAGGTAGCTGAGCAGGTGCTGCCAGGGCAGGAATTCACGGATGAATTCACCGGTGTGGGGCGTACGGCCCTGGCCACCGCCGACGAGCACGCGGAAGCCCAGTTCGCCGGCCTCGTTGCGCACCGCTTCCAGGCCGATGTCATGCACCTCGATGGCGGCGCGATCCAGGGCGGCGCCGTTGACGGCGATCTTGAACTTGCGCGGCAGGAAGGCGAATTCGGGGTGGAAGGTCGACCACTGGCGGATGATCTCGCACCAGGGGCGCGGATCGACGAGTTCGTCATGGGCGACGCCGGCGAACTGGTCGGTGGTGGTGTTGCGGATGCAGTTGCCGCTGGTCTGGATGGCGTGCATCTGCACGGTGGCCAGCTCGGCGAGGATCTCGGGGACGTCTTCCAGCTCCGGCCAGTTGAACTGGAAGTTCTGGCGGGTGCTGATGTGGGCGTAGCCCTTGTCGTAGTCGCGGGCGATCTGCGCCAGCTTGCGCACCTGGGTGGTGTTCAGCAGGCCATAGGGCACGGCCACGCGCAGCATGGGCGCATAGCGCTGGATGTAGAGGCCGTTCTGCAGGCGCAGGGGGCGGTATTCCTCGCCACCGAGTTCCCCGGCGAGGAAGCGGCGGGTCTGGTCGCGAAACTGGGCGACACGTTCTTCGACGATCCGCTGATCGTACTGATCGTAAACGTACATGGTCATCCTGCTGTCAGGCGGCGCGCACGGCTGCGCGTGATCGAAGTCTTCGGCTCCCGAGAGGGCGCTAGGGACTTTTCTAGGCCGTGAACGATAGCAGCAGGGCTATATGCTTAAAAGCGATGTTTCTTTATATATAAATCTATTCCGGCGATAAGCGGTAGGAGGGGACGGCGCCGGATGCCGACTTCTATAAGCCGCGGTTGGTGAAACGTAGCGAGCGGATGTCCGGCGGGGTGCGTGCGGTGCGCAGGAACCGGACCGGGCTCGCGCACGAGTGTACGAGAGTTACATGAGGATTCCGGGCACTGCACGCGCCCGCCTGGCGGGCGTGCAGTGTTTTACCCGCCGTGGTCAGTTCAGACCCAGCTTGCCGCGCAGGGTGGAGAGGTCCTCGGCCAGGGTATTGACCGGGCCGACCAGGGCCTTGCGATCCCGCTCGCTGACCTTGTCGTAGGTCTCGAAGCCGCCGTCCTTAGTCTTGTACTTGGCCAGGATCTTGTCGACCGAGGCGAAGTTCTTGTCGACCTTGGCGACGAAGGCCTTGTCCTGCTTCTCGATCTGCGGGCGGAACAGGTCGACGATCTTCTTCGCGCCATCGACGTTGGCCTGGAAGTCATACAGGTCGGTATGGCTGTAGCGTTCCTCTTCACCCGAAACCTTGGTCGCCGCGACCTCCTCCATCAACGCCGCTGCGCCACCCACCACCTTTTCCGGCGGGAAGGTCAGGCCGTCGACCCGGGCCTGGAGGTCCTTGACGTCGCTCAGCAGCTTGTCGGCGAGGGCGCCCTGGCCGTCGGTGGTGTTCTGGGTGAAGAGGGCGTATTCCAGGCGGTGGAAGCCGGTGAAGTCCTCCGATTTGACGCCCTGCTCGTGGTCGTCTTCGCGGGAGTCGATGGCGGCGTCCAGATCGCTGAAGAGTTCGGCGATGGGCTCGACCTGTTCGTAGGACACCCGGGTCGGCGCATAGAGCTTGCGCGCGGTGGCCAGGTCACCACGCTTGACCGCGGCGGTGAAGGCCTGGGTCTGCTCGGTCAGCTTGGCCAGGTTGTCGGTGACGTAGATCTTGTAGTCGGAGATGGGGCCGACCAGATCCAGCGGCGAGTTGGCGGCGAACACCGGCATGGCCAAGGCCAGACCAAGGGCAACGGCGAGGGACGAGCGTTTCATTCGACTTCTCCTGTCGAGGGTTCAAGACTGTGCCGCGGCCAGCAGGCTGCGGCCGAGATAATCCTTTGGATCGGTGACCCCAGGCAGGACGAAGAAGTAACCGCCGCCGATGGGCTTGATGTATTCCTCCAGCGGTTCGCCATCCAGGCGCTTCTGCACCGCGATGAAGCCCTGTTCCAGATCGGCCTGGTAGGCGATGAACAGCAGGCCCATGTCGAGCTGGCCGTTCTTGCGTACGCCATTGGAGTAGTTGAAGGGCCGGCGCAGGATCAGGTTGCGCTGGCTCTCCGCGGTACGCGGATTGGCCAGGCGGATATGGGCGTCCAGGGGCGTGATGGCGCCCTTGGGATCACTGGCGTAGTCCGGCACATCGGTTTCGTGGCCACCGGCCATGGGTGAGCCGCTGGCCTTGCGCCGGCCGAAGATGGCTTCCTGCTCCTGCAGTGGCGTGCGATCCCAGCGCTCGACGAAATTGCGGATGATGCGTACCGCCTGGTAGCTGCCCTGGGCCGCCCAGGCCGGCTCGCCGCTGTCGGGCTGGACCCAGACGATGCGTTCCATGGCCTGGACGTCGGTGGAATCCGGGTTGGCCGAGCCATCGCGGAAGCCGAGGAAGTTGCGCGCGCTCTCCGCCGCTTGCCCGGGCGGCGGATCCTGCACCGGTACGCTGCCTTCCTGTTTCCAGCGGATCGCCAGCAGGTCGGGCAGGTTCTTCACGATGTCGCGCAGGGCGTGGATGTTGGTGTCGGGCGTGTTGGCGCAGAACTGCAGGCAGAGATCGCCATGGCAGCAATCCGCCTCCAGGGCATCGTTGCGAAAACTGGTCATGCGCTGCAGCTGGCGCGGCTTGGCGGCGCTCAGGCCAAAGCGCTCGTCGAACAGGGACTCACCCACCGAGACGGTGATGGTGAGGTTGTCCGGCGACACCACCGGGCCGAGGATGCCTGAATCCAGCGGCGGCAACCTGGGGTCGACCTCCGGTACCGGACCGCCCTGCATCAGAAAGCGAATGCGATCGTCGAGGGTGCGCAGCAGCCGCTCGAGGTCCTCGCGATCGCTGGCCAGGATATCGAAGGCCACCACCATGCCGGCGGCCGGGCGCGGGGTGACGATGCCGCTCTGGTGCTGCCCCAGGAAGGCTTGGCGCTGATGGGTATTGGCGCTGCCGGGGGCGCGGGTGACCTCGGCGGTGGTAGCCGCCCCGGCGTGCATCGGGCAGAGCCCGGCCCCGGCCAGGGCCAGGCCGGTAGCGCCCAGGCCCCCCAGGAGTCGGCGGCGTTCGATATTGGGTTGGTCGGAAGGCTTCTTCATGGCGCGGTCTTGGTCGGAGTCAGGCCGAGGGCCGGGGCAACCTGGTCGAGGGAGTCGCCCAGCGCCTGCGCCGCCTTGGCGATGCGATCACGGTCGGCATCGGTCAGGCTGGCGTAGGGTCGCTGCTGATCGCCCAGCGCCTCGGCCAGGGCCTGGACTTGGCCGTCGAGTCGCTGCTGCAGGTCCTGGTGGCCTTTGCTCAGCAGGGGACGCAACAGCTCGATGACCTTGCGGGTGCCCTCCAGGTTGGCGGCGAAGCCGGGCAGGACCAGCTGGCTGTAACGTTCTTCCTCACCCGAGATACGGGTGCTGGCCAGGTTGTGCAACAAACGGGCGGCGTTGCCACTGAGCTGCTCCGGCGGCAGCGACTGGCCGAGCAGGGCGTCGCGCAGGGCGGTGGCGTCCTGCTGCAGGCGGGCGGCGACGGGCGCCAGTCCAGCCGTGCTGCCAGCGGCGAAGAGACCTTGCTCGATGCGGTGGAAGCCGCCGAAGGCCGGATCCCGCTCGCGCTGCTCGTAGTAATCGGCGCGGGCATTGAGGCGATTGTCCAGTTCGGCGAAGCGCTGGGCCGTCGCCGCCAGGCGCTGGTAGGGGAGGCGGGCGGCGGCGTAGGCGGCTTTCGCCTGGCTCAGGTCACCCGCGGCCAGCGCCTCTTGCAGGCTGGCGATACCCTGCAGCAGCATTCGGCTTTGCTGGTTGAGATAGACGCGGTATTCGGAGAGCGGTCCGACGAACTGGGTCAGGGTCGGGCCTGCCTTGCTGGCAGCCTCGGAGGCCGCCGTGGGCAGCACCTTCAGGGTGCCGCGCGGATTGCTCAGCAGGCCGCAGGTGATGGCGTAGTCGCCGGGTGCCAGGGTGGCATTGATGACCTGACTGAGGCCCGGGGCGATGTTCTCGCGCTCTTCGACCACCAGCACGCCGTCGAGAATTTCCCACTCCACCGCCCGGTCCGAGCGATTGACGATACGAAAGCGTGCCGGACCTGCTGGTACTTCCAGCGCATTGGGCTCGCAGCGGTTGGCCAGGATATCGACCCGGACTTCGCCGGCACCCACCGCGGCGTGGCGCTGGCCGGCAGAACGCGAGGCGTAGTAGAAGGCGGCAGCCGCGACGATCAGCAGCGTCGCCGATCCCATTACGGCCAGGCGCATGGCTGCCGAGCGCTGCTTCGGCGGCGGGGAAATGGGCAGGTTCAAGAGGGGCGCTCCAGCGAGGCAGTGGTGGTGGCGGCCGGGCGCTGCGCGGGCGCCGGCGTGCGGAAGAACAGCGGCAGGGTGACGGCCAGGAACAGCAGATAGGCACCCAGGGTGCTCACGGTCGGGGTGTCCTGATAGCCGAACATGCCGGCCAGCACGGTACCCACCGGGCCGTCGGCCGGCAGCACGTGACTCCAGTCGAACACCACCTGCTGCAGCGAATTCCACAGCCCGGCCTCGTGCAGCGCCTTGACCGAGTTGGTGAACAGCCCGGCTGCGACGAACAGGATGAACAGCCCGGTGAAGCGGAAGAATTTGCCGAGGTTGAGGCGTACGCCGCCGTTGTACAGGCCGTAGCCGACCGCGATGGCGATGGCTAGGCCCAGCAGGGCGCCAAGAGGGGCGCCGGGACCTTCGCTCTGCTGGAAGATGGCCAGCAGGAAGAAGACGGTTTCCAGGCCTTCACGGGCGACGGCCAGGAACACCATGCCGATCAGGGCGTAGACTTGGTTGCGCGAGCTGGACAGGGCTGCGTCCAGGGAGGCGTGCAGCTCGGTCTTGATCGAGCGCGCGGCCTTGCGCATCCAGAACACCATGGAGGTGAGGATGGCGGTCGCAGCCAGGCCGACCACCGCTTCGAAGAGTTCCTGCTGGCGCTGCGGAAACTCGGCGCTGGCCAGTTGCAGGCCGGCGCCGACGAAGAGGGCGAGGGCGGCGGCCAGCATCACGCCGATCCAGACCGCGGGCATCCAGTGACCGCGGCCGGTGCGTTGCAGGTAGCTGGCGATGATGCCAACGATGAGCGCCGCTTCGATGCCTTCGCGGAGCATGATCAGAAAGGGGACGAGCATGGAAAAGGTCACCGACAGGAACGAGGGCGCACCCATGCGCCCGAAGGTCGGTGATTTGTATCACAATGATTCGGATTGTTAAATGAGGATGATTCTCGTACCGCGACCGAGACCCTCGTTGGCGCTAAGCGGTAGGACGCGGTACGAACGTTACTCAGGCCCGGAACATCACGGCGGTGTCCGGTGACTTGCCGGTGGGGAAGCGCCGGAGCTCCCGCCAGTTGCGTAGGTCGACAACCGCCAGCTGGTTGTCCTCGAGGGCGGCGAACAGGCGCTCGCCGCGGGCATCGACATTGAGGCCGGGCACGGTGCTACCCATGGGCAGGTAGGCCACTTCACCCAGGGTGTCGGGCCGCAGCAACGACAGGCTCCTGTCCGCCAAGTTGGACACCAGCAGACGCCCGTCCGGCAGGGCGGCGACCCGTACCGCCTCGCCGCGCAGCTTGATCTGCCGGAGCGGTGTCAGGTCGCGGGCGTCCAGCGCATGGAGAATACCGGCGAAGCGATCCAGCACATAGAAGGTGTGCTCGTCCGGACTCAGGCAGCAGCCCTCGGGTGCCTGGCCGAGAAATCTTTTCACCGGCAGGACGGCCGGGTTATGGGTATCCACCAGGATCACCAGGCCGCTCAGGGTATCCGCCACGTAGGCGCGGCGACCGTCACGGGTCAGCGCGAAGTAGTGGCTGCGGGTGCCCCCGACCGGGACGATCTGGCTGGGCGACTCGTCGGTGGCCGGCTGGTCGAAGCGGATGAGCAGCGAATCGGTTTCGCTGAGCACATAGAGGCGACCCTGGTCATCCAGGCGCATGCCATGCAGCCGGTGGTAGGGCGACAGGTCGATGGCGCGCACCAGGCGCTGGGCGGCGAGATCGATCACGCTGACCTGGTGGCCACCGTCGCCGGGCGCCTGCCAGCTCTTGACGCCGTATTGGCCGACATAGGCATAGCGCCCCGAGCGGTCGGCGACGATTTCATGGGGTTGCGTGGGCAGTTCCAGACCGCCGACGCGCTTGCCGTCCGCCAGCCGATAGAAGCCCACGCCTGGGGCTTCCTTCTCGACCAGGGCAAGATATTCCTCGCCGGCCGCGCGCGCCTGGAGCGGAAGCCCGCCAAGCAGCGGCAGGGCGGCGCTGGCAGCCAGCAGGCCGAGGGTCTGACGGCGATTCAGATAGCGCATAGCAGGTCTCCCGAGGGGCAAGCCTCCCTGCCAGGGTCAAGCGAATCCGTGCTACTCGAACAGACCCTTGAACCAGTCCCAAAGTCCCACGTGATAGTCAGGCAGAATATCGATGCCAAGCGCGGACTTGAGCAGATAGAGCAACACCAGGCCCACCAGGCCACAGGCGAGCAGGATCACCGCCAGCATGGTGGCCTTGCCGAGCAGCGAGAGCTCCTGTTCCAGGCGCGAGAGCTGGCGGTAGTTGCGGCCAGCGAGGACGACGAAATAGTAGCGCCGGTGCCAGAACTTGAGGGTGCCACGCAGATCGACGCTGTGCTTGCCCCAGCTGCGCGTGCCGAAAGCCAGTTTCAAGGCTTCCAGCTGTTCCTCGGTGAAGGACTCGCGCAGCTCTTCGGGAAGGCGCTCCTTCAGGCCGGCGATGAAAGGGTCGTGGCGATTGATGCGGTCCTGCATATGGAGAGCTTCCCTCTGAGTGGTGCGAAAGCTCTCAGAAAGACCGATCGGGCCGGCGTTCCGCCCGAACGGATGGACGGGGTCCTGAACGGGATGATCGGTCAGGCGGTGACGCGGCGGGGCCTTATCACCTCGGCCCGTGCCCGCAACTGGCCACAACCGCCATCGACGTCCTGGCCGGCGGAGTTGCGCACCTTGGTGAGCACGCCGCGGCTGTGCAGGTAGCGCACGATCTGCACGATGCGCTCGCCAGTGGGCCGC
>CAUQPA010000082.1:0-10966 GCA_963519325.1 uncultured Pseudomonas sp.
ACCCTCACGGCGCCCCCCGCCAACAGCTGAGGAGCCTTTCATCCCCTCTCCCCCTGGGGGAGGGCCAGGGTGAGGGCCATTGCAGGTACGGAACTGCACTGCAGCGGTTCGTAGCCGTCTCTGGCCAACAGCTGAGGAGCCTTTCATCCCCTCTCCCTCTGGGAGAGGGTTAGGGTGAGGGCCGTTGTTTGCTAAAATTCGAAGCACTGCAACGCAACAAATAAGCGGCCCCCATGAAACAGTACCTCGACCTGATGCGCTACGTGCGCGAACACGGCACCTTCAAGAGCGACCGCACCGGCACCGGGACCTACAGCGTGTTCGGCTACCAGATGAGATTCGATCTGGCCGAGGGCTTCCCGCTGGTCACCACCAAGAAATGCCACCTCAGATCCATCATCCACGAGCTGCTGTGGTTTCTGCAGGGCGATACCAACATCCGCTACCTGAAGGACAACGGCGTCTCCATCTGGGACGAATGGGCCGATGAGAACGGCGAGCTAGGGCCGGTTTATGGCTACCAGTGGCGCAGCTGGCCGGCGCCGGATGGCCGGCACATCGACCAGATCGCCGGGGTAGTGGACATGATCCGCGCCAAGCCCGATTCGCGCCGGCTGATCGTCTCGGCCTGGAATCCGGCGCTGGTCGACGAGATGGCCCTGCCACCGTGCCATGCCCTGTTCCAATTCTATGTCGCCGACGGTCGCCTGAGCTGCCAGCTATACCAGCGCTCCGCCGACATTTTCCTCGGCGTACCCTTCAATATCGCCAGCTATGCGCTGCTGACGCTGATGGTGGCCCAGGTGACCGGCCTGCAGCCGGGCGAGTTCATCTGGACCGGTGGCGATTGCCACCTCTACGCCAACCACCTGGAGCAGACCGATCTGCAACTGACGCGCGAGCCGCTGCCGTTGCCGACCATGAAGCTCAACCCTGAGGTGCAGGACCTGTTCGCCTTCCGCTTCGAGGATTTCGAGCTGGAAGGCTACCAGGCCCATCCCCACATCAAGGCGCCGGTCGCGGTCTGAGGCGGCGATCGAAGCGCTCAGGCGCCATGGCTAGGCGCCAGCACCTCGTCCACCAGCTGTTCGGGCGACTTGCGCACGTCCAGTACCTGGGCTTCGAGATGGTCGGGCGCTTCCAGGGTATCGAGCTGGCTCTGCAACAGCTTGGGATCGAAGAAGTGCCCGCGGCGGCTGCCGATACGCTCGGCTAGCAGCTCCGGTGAGCCCTTGAGGAACAGCAAGCGGATGCCGTCGAGGCCTTGCAGCAGGCGATCACGATAGACGCGCTTGAGCGCCGAGCAGGCGAACACCCGGGTGGTGCCCTCGGCCTGGGCCTGATTCATGGCGTCGTGGATGGCGTCCAGCCAGGGCCAGCGATCCTCGTCGGTGAGCGGCACCCCGTGTGCCATCTTGTCCTTGTTGGCCTGGCTGTGAAAGGTATCGGCATCGTCGAAACGACAGCCCAGCCGGCTCGCCAGGCGTTCGCCCAGGGTGGTCTTGCCACTGCCCGAGACGCCCATTATCAGGTAGATCATCGTCGGCACTCCGCGTGAGGATTCGCTTCGTTATAGAGTCCCTAGAGCGGCGTTTGCTCCGGGGTCAGGCGACTGCTCCAGGTCGCACCTATGGAAGCCACGATGATGCAGGCCAGCGCGAACCACTGGGCGACGCCGAGGATCTCGCCGAGGAACACCCAGCCGGAAAGCGCGCCCAGCGCGGGCTCCAGACTCATGAGGGTGCCGAAGGTAGCCGCCGGCAGGCGGGTCAGGGCCATCATTTCCAGGGCATAGGGCAGGGCGGTGGACAGCAGCGCCAGCCCCAGGGCCAGCGGCCAGATTTCTGGTTTCAACAGGTTGCTACCGCTGTGCACGATGCCCAGGGGCAGGATCACCAGGGCGCCGATGGTGGCGCCCAGGGCCACGGTAGCGGTGCCATGCACCGCACCGGCACGCTTGCCCAGCACGATGTACAGCGCCCAGCAGGCGCCGGCACCCAGCGCCAGGGCGGTGCCCAGGGGATCCAGGGGCGAGGCGGAGTGCCCGAAGGGCAGCAGCACGGCCAGCCCGGCGATGACCAGGGCGATCCACAGCAGATCCAGCCAGCGGCGGAGGGCGCACAGCGCCACCACCAGTGGGCCGACGAATTCTAGGCCGACGGCGATGCCGATCGGCAGGCGCTGCATCGCCAGGTAGATGCTCAGGTTCATCACGCCCATGGCGACGCCGTAGCCCAGCAGGCTGCCCAGCGCCTCCCGGCGAAAGCCGCGCCAGGGCCGTAGCACGATCAGCAGCACCAGGGCGGCGAAGATCAGGCGCAGGGCGGTGACGCCCACCGGGTCGAGGCGCAGGAACAGTGTCTTGGCCAGGCTGGCGCTGGTCTGGATCGAGGTCATGGCGACCAGCAGCAGGGCGACGGCGAACAGCGGCGAACGGGCAGGCATCGGCAGGGCTCGACTAGCGGGCCCGCCAGCATAGGTCATCCGCCCAGCGCCGCAAGGTTGGCTGCGACCTCAACGTGTTTTCGAGCGTAGGTGCAACTGCTCGGCACCTTCGCGGTTTTCTCTCACCTGGTCCGCGAAGCGCTGCTGTTCTTCACGCTGGGCCACCTGCACACATTGCGCGTAACCCGCATCCCAGCCCTGTTGATAGGGCTTCTCCGCCGCGAAACGGCGCGCGTCCTTGTGCTCGTAGCCGATGCCATTGACCGCCTGCTTGCCGGTCTGGCATCCGTCGCTGAAGCCGTCGGCGTAGGCGGGCGGATAACCCTTGGCGATCAATTGATCGTGATAGCTGGCGCAGCCCGCCAGCGCGGACAGCAGGACGAGCAGGGTAACGAGACGACGAGAGACAGCCATGTGGCCTCCTCACGGGATCCTACGACTGATCCCCATGAACAGAGCTTAGTTGGCGTTCCGTGAGAAATTCGTCAAAAAACGCAGCGGTTGGAAAATACCGACGGACGTCGCGACAGCGCCCGCCAGCCGCTGCGCTTAAATGCGCAGCGGAGCGCCAGTCGCCTTGCCTCCGTCGTCATCCCGGTCGCAGAATGCGGACACTGCTTGCATGCCTGACAAGGACTTACGATGCACGATCCCGTCGCAGCCGGTCTCCGGCTCGCTCCCGATGAGTTGACCCGCCCCTTCGCTCCCGAACAATTCTCCTTCGCCGATACCGATCAGCTGGAGCCCTTCCGCGGCATCCTCGGGCAGGAGCGCGCGGTGGAAGCCCTGCAGTTCGGCGTCGCCATGCCACGGCCCGGTTACAACGTCTTCGTCATGGGCGAGCCGGGGAC
Source organism: uncultured Pseudomonas sp. (assembly GCA_963519325.1). Lineage (GTDB taxonomy): Bacteria > Pseudomonadota > Gammaproteobacteria > Pseudomonadales > Pseudomonadaceae > Chryseomonas. The sequence goes on from CAUQPA010000082.1 coordinate 3,297, forward strand.
CGGTCGTTTCTCCTTCGTCCAGCGCTATCTCAAGGCCGAGGCCAAGCGCCAGCCCACGCCCAACGACTGGGTCTACCTGAATCACTTCGAAGAACCCCGCGCGCCCAGCGTCCTGGAGCTGCCGCCCGGCGAGGGCGAGGCCTTCGTGGCCGACATCGCCCACTTCATCGACAATCTGCTGGCCACCTTTCCGGCCGTCTTCGAGCACCCGGCCTTCCAGCAGAAGAAGAACGCCATCGAGCGAGCCTTCAACCAGCGCTACGACCAGGCGCTGGACGTGGTGGAAAAGCTCGCCCTGGAAAAGGAGATCGCGCTCTATCGCGATGCCAACAACGTCGCCTTCACCCCCATGAAGGAGGGCAAGGCGCTGGATGAAGCCGAATTCGCCCAGTTGCCGGAAGCCGAGCGCGAGCGATTCCATGCCGACATCTCCAGCCTCGAGGAGCGCCTCAACGAGGAGCTGGCCAGCCTGCCGCAGTGGCGGCGCGAGTCCAGCAACCAGCTGCGGGCGCTCAACGAAGACACCATCATCCAGGCCTTGCAGCCACTGCTGGCGCCGCTGTCGGAGAAGTACAACGACAACCCCGGCGTCTGCGCCTATCTGCAGGCCATGCAGGTGGACCTGCTGAAAACGGTGGTCGAGCAACTGGCCGACGACGCCAAGCCCGACATGCAGCGACGCAAGGAATTGCGCGAGCAGTACGAGCCCAATCTGATCATCGGCCATCACGTCACCGGTGGCGCCCCGGTGGTGTTCGAATCCCATCCCACCTACGACAACCTCTTCGGCCGCATCGAATACCAGTCCGACCAGGGCGCGCTCTACACCAACTATCGCCAGCTGCGCCCGGGCGCGCTGCACCGGGCCAATGGCGGCTTCTTGATCGTCGAGGCGGAAAAGCTGCTGACCGAGCCCTTCGTCTGGGATGCCCTCAAGCGTGCCCTGCATTCGCGTCAGTTGAAGATGGAATCGCCGCTGGCCGAGCTGGGGCGGCTCACCGCCATGAGCCTGGCCCCGCAGCAGATCCCCTTGCAGCTCAAGGTCATCATCATCGGCTCGCGCAACATCTACTACACCCTGCAGGAGGTCGATTCGGACTTCCAGGAGATGTTCCGAGTGCTGGTGGACTTCGACGAAGAACTGCCGCTGCGCGACGAGAGCCTCGAGCAATTCGCCCAGTTGCTCAAGACGCGCACCTCGGAAGAGGGCATGGCCCCGCTGACGTCCGCGGCCGTGGCGCGTCTGGCCACCTACAGCGCGCGCCTGGCCGAGCACCAGGGACGCCTGTCGGCGCGCATCGGCGATCTGTTCCAATTGGTTAGCGAGGCCGACTTCATCCGCCACCTGGCCGGCGACGAGCGTACCGACAAGGGCCACGTCGAGCGGGCCCTCAAGGCCAAGGAGACCCGCACCGGCCGCGTCTGCGCCAGGGTGCTGGACGACATGCTCACCGGCCTCATCCTCATCGATACCCAGGGCGCGGCGGTGGGCAAGTGCAACGGCCTCACCGTGCTGGAGGTCGCCGATTCCGCCTTCGGCATGCCGGCGCGGATCTCCGCCACCGTCTACCCGGGCGCCAGCGGTATTCTCGACATCGAGCGCGAGGTCAGCCTTGGGCAGCCCATCCACTCCAAGGGCGTAATGATCCTCACCGGCTACCTGGGCAGTCGCTACGCCCAGGAATTCCCGCTGTCGATCTCGGCCAGCATCGCGCTGGAGCAGTCCTATGGCTATGTCGATGGCGACAGCGCCTCCCTCGGCGAGGCCTGCACCCTGATCTCTGCGCTGTCGCGCACCCCGCTCAAGCAGTGCTTCGCCATCACCGGTTCCATCAACCAGTTTGGCGAGGTGCAGCCGGTCGGCGGCGTGAACGAGAAGATCGAGGGCTTCTTCCGTCTCTGCCAGGCCCGCGGCCTGACCGGTGAGCAGGGCGTGATCATTCCGCGCGCCAACGTCACCAACCTGATGCTCGACGAAACCGTGCTGGAAGCGGTGCGCGAAGGGCGGTTCCACGTCTATGCCGTACGTCAGGCGGACGAGGCCCTGTCGCTGCTGGTAGGCGAGCCGGCCGGGGCTCCCGATGCCAAGGGGCGCTTCCCGGAAGGTAGCGTCAACGCCCGGGTGGTACAGCGTCTCAAGGAAATCGCCGAGCTCGAGCTGGAAGATGAACTGGCCGACAAACTCAGTGATAACTCCAAGGCAAAAGGCAAAAACAACGAAACGGAGGAGAACTGAGGTCCAGGGGGCAGGTCGGATTTCGTACAAGGCGTCGCAGCCCAAGTAGCACGGCGCCCAGACCCGCTTGCCCCCTGTCGACCAACAGGGTTGTCCACAGCCTTTGTGGATACCTCTGGCCCTAGGACCGGCGAGCATCGAGCGCTTCGAGAGGATGACGCCATGTCCCGCACCATTACCCTGATCCGTCCCTGCCTGGGCCTCGTCACCCGTATCGAATGCGAAATCAAGCCGCTCGGTCAGGAGCAGGGCCTGTGGACGCTGCTGTGCGCCGCCGGCCTCAATGGCCAGCAGCCGACCGCCATCAAGGCCCAGGGCCCCTTCCACGGCCCCAAGGCGGCCGAAGGCGTCATGACCGCCATCGCCGAGAACCTGGTCGAGCAAGGCTACATCCAGGTCGAGGAAACCCAGATCTGGCGTCTGCACATGCAGAGCGAGCTGCGCAAGATGAACGGCGAGCGTGCCCAGCACCAGGTACGTTTCCAGGTCGGTCCCGACGCCTGACGACAAGGCGTCGCATTGTCGTTGGTAGAGGTGTCGGTATACTCGCGCGGCTGTCCTGAACCGAGCGAGTCTGCATGGAACGTCTGATCGAAAAAGTCCTTTACGCCTCCCGCTGGCTGTTGGCGCCCATCTATCTGGGGCTGTCGCTGGCGCTGATCCTGCTGGCGCTCAAGTTCTTCCAGGAAGTCTTCCACGTCCTGCCGCACATTTTCGAGTCCACCGAGGCCGAGCTGATCCTGCTAGTGCTGTCGCTCATCGACATGGCGCTGGTGGGTGGTCTGCTGGTCATGGTGATGATCTCCGGCTACGAGAACTTCGTCTCCCAGCTGGACATCGACGAGGGTTCGGAAAAGCTCAGCTGGCTGGGCAAGATGGATTCCGGGTCGCTGAAGAACAAGGTGGCCGCCTCCATCGTCGCCATCTCCTCGATCCACCTCCTGCGTATCTTCATGGACGCCCAGAACACCAATCCCGAGTACCTCAAGTGGTATGTGATCATCCATCTGGTGTTCGTGATCTCGGCCTTCGCCATGGGTTACCTGGATCGCCTGACCAAGCACTAGGCTGCGCTGCCCGTTCGTCTGCCACGGGCATCTTCGCTTACGCTTTGTGGATTGCGCCGCTGCGCCTGGCTGTCCTAGCTTATCGACTACTGACAGCTGCGATCGGCGCCGCCCTGGCGCCGACCTCGACCCGGAGGTTCCCATGCAATTGCCGGAATTGACCCAGCGCGCCCAGGCCGGAGAGGTGCGAGAACTCAATTTGCTGTCCATCGAGGGCGGCTTCTATGTGCTCGAGGTGCTGACCGACGAAGGGCGCGCCCGCCTGACCGGGCGAGACGGCAACTTCTATCGGCTGGGCTCGGCGGCCCAGGCCCGCCGGCTGCTGGCCGAGCTGCCCGCCGTGCCGTGCTTTCTCATCCAGCACAGCGCCTACGACGAAATGGTCGGCATGGCGCCACGCTCTTCCGCGCCCCTGAAGATCCCCCTGAACTACCGGAACGCCTCTTGAGCACGGGCGCCGTCCGGCGCCTGCTGCCGGTCTTCGGTGACCAGCTGTCGCCGCGGCTGGCGTCCCTGCGCGACGCGGATCCGGCCCAGGATGTGCTGCTGCTGGCGGAAGTCGGCAGCGAGGCGACCTACGTCCCGCACCATCCGCGCAAGATTGCCTTCATCTTCAGCGCGATGCGCCATTTCGCCACCGAGATGCGCGCGCGCGGCTTCCGGGTCCAGTACCGCACCCTCGATGATCCCGGGAACCAGGGCTCGTTACCGGCCGAGATTGCCTTCTGGTCCCAGGCCCTGGGCGCGAGCGAGGTCCGCCTTACCGAGACTGGCGAATGGCGGCTGGAGCAGGCGCTCCGCGGGCTCGACCTGGCGGTGCCCCTGCGCTGGCAGGGCGACGACCGCTTCCTCTGCAGCCGGGAGGCCTTCGCCCGCTGGGCCGGTGACCGTCGGCAGCTGCGCATGGAAGCCTTCTACCGCGGTATGCGCAGGCGGCACGGCTGGTTGATGGAGGGACCGGACGAACCCTGCGGTGGCGTCTGGAACCTGGATCAGGACAACCGCAAGGCATTGCCCAAGGGCCATGCCGCTCCCGACGTGCTCAGCTGTCCGCCCGATGCCTGTACCCGCGAGGTGCTCGATTTGGTGGGTCGGACCTTCGCCCATCACTACGGACGACTGGACGGCTTCGACTATCCGGTGACCCGCGCCGATGCGGAGCGACTCTGGCAGCATTTCCTGGCCACCGGACTCCAGGAGTTCGGCAGCTATCAGGACGCCATGGCCCGCGGTGAGCCCTATCTGCATCATGCCCGCATCAGCGCGGCCCTGAATATCGGGTTGCTGGATCTGCGCCAGCTGTGCGCCGAGGTGGACGCCGCCTATCGCGAGGGCAGGGTGCCGCTCAACAGTGCCGAGGGCTTCCTCCGTCAGCTCATCGGCTGGCGTGAATACGTCCATGGCGTCTACTGGTTGCGCATGCCCGAGTACGCCCAGCTCAATGTCCTCGGCAACACCCGCGCCCTGCCGGAGTTCTACTGGAGCGGGGCGACCGACATGGCCTGCATGCGCGAGGCCATCGGCCAGACGCTGGAGCTGGCCTATGCCCATCACATCCAGCGGCTGATGGTCACCGGCAACTTCGCCCTGCTGGCGGGTATCGCCCCCCAGGCCATCGGCGAGTGGTACCTGGCGGTCTACCTGGACGCCTTCGAGTGGGTCGAGCTGCCCAACACCCAGGCGATGGTCATGCATGCGGACGGCGGCTACCTGGCCAGCAAGCCCTATTGCGCCAGCGGCCAGTACATTCGCCGCCAGTCCGACTACTGCAAGGGCTGCCACTACCAGGTCGGCGAAGCTCTGGGCGAGTCGGCCTGTCCCTTTAACGCCCTCTACTGGCATTTCCTGATGCGTCATCGGCAGCGATTCGTACGCTATCCACGCATGCTCAATCTCTATCGCAATCTCGACCGCCAGGCGCCGGAGCGCCAGCGGGCCCTCTGGCAACGCGGCGAGGACCTGCTGGCGCGGCTCGACGCGGGAGAATCCCTGTGAAGAAGGCCGATCTGCCCACCAAGCTCTGTCCGGTTTGCCAGCGCCCCTTCGCCTGGCGCAAGAAGTGGGAGAAGAACTGGGACGAGGTCCGTTACTGTTCCGAGCGCTGTCGCCGCCGGCGCGGCAGCCTGGGCGGCGGCGAGCCATGACCCTGATGTGCTAGGCTCGGCTCCTTTTTTCTCGATGGAAAGATTGTTATGAATGACATCCTGCTCGATACCGACGAAGCCCGCGTCAGCTACGGCATTGGTCGCCAGTTGGGCGATCAGCTGCGCCAGAACCCGGTCCCCGGCATGCAGCTGGCGGCCGTGCTCGCCGGTCTGACCGAGGCCTTCGAGGGTCAGGACTCCCGGGTAGACGTCGACGCGCTGAACGCCAGCTTCCGCGTCATCCGTGAGCGCATGCAGGAAGAGGCGAAGGTCAAGGCCGCGGCGGCTGCCCAGGAGGGCGTCGACTACCTGAAAGCCAACGCCGAGCGCCCTGGCGTGGTGGTGCTGCCTTCCGGCCTGCAATACGAGGTGCTCACCCAGGGGGAGGGCGCTACGCCGACTCGCGAAGACCAGGTGCGCACCCACTACCACGGAACCCTGATCGACGGCAGCGTGTTCGACAGCTCCTACCAGCGCGGCCAGCCGGCCGAGTTCCCGGTGGGTGGCGTGATCGCCGGCTGGACCGAGGCCCTGCAACTGATGCCGGCGGGCAGCAAGTGGCGCCTGCACGTGCCCAGCGAACTGGCCTATGGCGCCCAGGGCGTCGGCGGCATCCCGCCGCACAGCGTGCTGGTGTTCGACGTCGAGCTGCTCGACGTCCTCTAAGGGGTCAGACGTCCAGGCGCAGCGCCTCGTTGTCCGGGCGTAGCGCCAGGGCGTAGCTGAACAAGAACACCTGGCGGATCTGCTCCTTCACCACCCGCGGCTCGCTGGAGGTAAGGCTGTGCAGATCCAACTCCCCTAGGTCCTTGAGTTCTTCGAGGGCCATCTCGTCCAGCTCGGCGCACACCTTGCCGGTCTCCCGGTTGAGGATGCGCAGATAGGGCTGCGGCCGATCCAGCCAGGCGTCGATCAGATAAGTCATGGGCAGGGCTCCTCTGCTGCTATTCATGAGAATAATTCTTATTCGCCAAATAGCAAGCGGATTACCTGACTTTTTTAGTCGGACATGAAAAAGCCCGCGGTCGACGACGACGGCGGGCTCTGGCGATGGATCGCCGCTGTCAGTGGGTGCGGGCGACCGAGAAACGACCCAGTTCGGCCAGGGCATCCCGGTAGGGGCTGGCGGGCAGGGCGTCCAGGCAGGCGATGGCGCGCTCGGCGAATTCCTGGGCCTTGCGTGCGGTGTAGTCGAGGGCGCCAGCGGCTTCGACCGCGGCTCGTACGCCCTCCAGGTCCTGGCTGCCGCCCTGGCGGATCGCCTGACGGACCAGGGCGGCCTGTTCGGCGTTGCCTTCGCGCATGGTCACGATCAGCGGCAGAGTTGGCTTGCCCTCGGCCAGGTCGTCACCGACGTTCTTGCCCAAGGCGACGGCGTCGCCCTGGTAATCGAGCAGGTCGTCGACCAGCTGGAAGGCCACGCCGAGGTGGTCGCCATAACGACGCAGGGCGTCGGCCTGCTCGGCGCTCGCCCCCGCGAGGATCGCCGCGCTGTGGGTGGAGGCCTCGAAGAGCATGGCGGTCTTGCCGCGGATGACCTCCATGTAGATCTCTTCGGTGGTGCTGGCGTCGCGGATCTTCGACAGCTGCAGCACCTCGCCTTCGGCGATGACGCGGGTCGCCTGGGAAATGATGCGCATCACCTCCATGGAGCCCAGCGCCACCATCATCTCGAAGGAGCGGGCGTAGAGGAAATCGCCGACCAGCACGCTGGGGGCATTGCCCCAGAGGGCATTGGCGGTGGAGCGACCACGGCGCATCCCCGAGGCATCGACGACATCGTCGTGCAGCAGGGTGGAGGTGTGCAGGAATTCGATGGTCGCCGCCAGCAGCTGGAGGTCATGGTCGGCGCGCCCGAGCGCCTTGCCGGCCAGCAGCACCAGCAGCGGCCGCAGGCGTTTGCCGCCCGCGGAGACGATGTAGTCGCCAATCTTCTCGACCAGCGGCACGCGCGAGGTCAGCTGCTGGCGGATGATGCCGTCTACGGCGGCGAAATCGTCCGTCACCACGCGATAGAAGGACTGGGATTGCTGCGTCATTGAGAGGTGTCCACTGGGGTTCCGGGCAATATTCAGGCGGCCGGATGGCGCATGACCGCCAGACTATGCCCTAGGGACCGGCACGAGTGCCATGCCCAGGGATTGCCATCGCGCTCCCGCGGCTCGCCGCTCACGCCGTTTCGGGCGGGCACCGGCCCGGCATGGCCGCTGAACGAGGTTGCGC
>CAUQPA010000083.1:0-10913 GCA_963519325.1 uncultured Pseudomonas sp.
CCTGACCCGGGCCAGGACGGCAGCGCCGTCGACCCGCACCTGGCCCACCTCGATACCGAAGGTCCCCGCGCGCTGTACGGCGTGATGGGCCTCGCCCGCCACGATCAGCAGCTTGGAAGGCATGCAGCCCACCGAGGCGCAGGTGGTGCCAGCCCAGCGGTCATCGATCAGCAGGGTCCGGGCACCCCGCCGGCGGGCCGCCCGTTCGGCGGCGAGGCCCGCGGTTCCCGCGCCGATCACGGCGACGTCGCACTGCAGATCGGGGGTGGTGGTACGGGCTGCTGGGTCACTCATCACATCACCTGAGGTTGCGGAAGGGTCAACCCGACTCGCGCCAGGCTCCAGCTAGGGACCCCAAGCGCAGCGTCTGGGTTGCATCCCCAACTCGTGACCCACTTCGACAAAAATACGACATCTTTTGTCAGGAGCGTCAAATTACACGCCACTCATCACCTTATACTGGCCATCTGGAACCATTGAGGCGTCATATCCTCAATTAGCCAACTTAAATGGACACAGGGCACTCACATGGAACGTGACATCAGCAAGATCCCGCTCATCACCGATTGGTCCTACCTGATCGCCCTGGAAACCGGCCTGTTCACCCGTGGTGAACTCAGCGGAGCGGTACTCAAGGCACTCAACGACCAGGCCCGCCTGCTGTCCCGTCGCTATCTGGTGCAGAAGTCCAAGCTGGACGTAAGCAAGCTGTCGCCGGCCGAGACCGAGATCCTCGATACCCTGAGCGATACCGCCGCCAGCCTGCGTCGCCGCCAGCGCCTGCCGCACAACATCGTCAAGAGCCTGAGGGCCGGTGGCCTGATCGCCGCCGTCGAGCGCAGCGTCTGTGCCTCGGGCGTGCTGCAGTGCCACAACGGCTTCTACGAAGACGGCCTGGAGCCCGGCGCCTTCGAGCGTATCGTGATCAGCCATCCCCAGGAATTCGGCGATCACGCCCGCCAGAGCGCCGCGCTCTATTTCGCCCAGGAACAGCCGCAAGACGTGCAAGACCAGCCGCTGCAGGCCAGCGCCTGATGCGCGGGACGCGGGCAGCGAACGTGGCGGCCGGGAGGCCCCAGACCACGTCCGCTTGCCTGCGCCCGGCGCCCCTGGCGACCTTCCTCCCAGCGCTCTCCCGGAATCCCTGGCGCATGACGCCCTCCTTCGCCCCGCTCAGCCCCCCATAGCGCCCCCTGCCCTCGCCGGCCGGCCGATCCCCTGCGGATCGCGCCGGCTGTCGCCTCCGCGCTGCCGGCCCGTCCGGTAGCGACCTTTGCCTATGCCCGTGCAGCCCACGGGCGCCCTGCCGATGCCGTCCGCGTCGCCGCCTGCCTGGAGTCCGCTCCCGGGTGGTCGCTGCGCTCTGGCCACGGCTGCGAGGAGCAGACATGACCACCTCCCACCTTCCCCATGAACGCAACAACTTCGATTTCCTGAGATTCGCCGCGGCGTCCACCGTGGTCATCGGCCACGGCTTCTGGCTGTCGGGCCATATTGGCGCCGAACCGATCCGCAACTTCACCGGCTTCACCGACGCGGCCAACATCGCCGTCTATGTGTTCTTCGTGATCAGCGGCTTTCTGATCACCGCCTCCTTCCAGCGCAGTCGCAATCCGTTGGACTTTCTCGCCAAGCGCGCCTTGCGGATCTTTCCGGCGCTGATCGTCTCGGTGCTCTTCTCGGTACTGGTGGTGGGCTGGCTCGCCACCAGCCGGGAGACGGGCGCCTATTTCAGCGACCGCCAGACCCTGGGCTTCTTCAAGAACATCCTGCTGGTGACGCGCTTCGAGTTGCCCGGCGTGTTCACCGGCAATCCCTTTCCCGACACGGTGAACGGCAGCTACTGGACCCTGCCCTACGAGGTCTTCATGTACCTCTCGGTGCTGATCATCGGCGTGCTGGGGCTGCTGACCCGTTCGGTAGTCATGGCCACCCTGATGGTGCTGGTGCTGGGCAACTTCCTGCTGCTGCCGCAGATGGACATCGCCAGCTTCGTGCTGCACAAGGTGTTCAGCCTGGGCATGTTCTTCTTCGCCGGTGCCCTGCTGCAGCTGGCAGGGCCACGGATCCCCTGGCGCCTGGACATCGCCCTGGCGCTCTGCCTGCTGTCGCTGGCGGCCATCCTCTGGCGGACGCTACCGGTGATCCACCTGCTGTCGCTGGCCTACGTGATCATCTACCTGGCCCAGGTCCGGGTGCCGGTGCTGCATGGCTTCGGCCGCTTCGGCGACTATTCCTATGGCCTCTACCTGTTCAACTTCCCGGTCCAGCAACTGCTCATGCACTGGTTCCCCGACCGCTTCTCGCTGGGGGGTTTCCTGGTGGTGAGCTATGCGGTGACCCTGGGCCTGGCGGTGCTCTCCTGGCACCTGATCGAGGCGCCGGCACTGAGGTTCAAGCCGCGCCGCCAGGCCCCGGTCGTGCCAGCCTCGCCCAGCTGACCCGCAGCGGCCGGGCGTCTCAGCCGAGGCGACCGGCCAGGGCGAAACCGGCCAGGGTCAGCAGCAGCGAGCCCAGCACATGGATGGTCACGGTGAGCGCCGCCCAGCCCAGGCGGCCGCTCTGCAGCAGTCCCACCACCTCGGCGGAAAAGGTCGAGAAGGTGGTGAAGCCGCCGCAGAAGCCGGTCACCAGCAGCAGGCGCCACTGGGCTTCCAGCCCCGGATAACGGGAAAACAGCCCCAGGGCGAGCCCGATCACGAAGCCGCCGACCAGATTCACCAGCAGGGTGCCCAGCGGCAACAGGGGGAACAGCGCATTGAGGCGCAGCCCCACCCACCAGCGGCAGGCGCTCCCCAGGGCACCGCCGAACATCACCGCGAACAGGGCATAGGGCATGGCAACTTTCCTCTCAGGATCGACGGGCGGCGACGAGCAGCACGGTGGTGCCCGCCAGGGCCGCCAGCAGCGACCCCAGCAGCACCCCGACCTTCACCTCGTCGACCAGGAAGGGCGCTCCGGGAAAGGCCAGGGCGCCGATGAACAGACTCATGGTAAAGCCAATCCCGCAGAGCAGCGCCACGCCATAGAGCTGCAGCCAGCTGGCGCCTTCCGGCAGCCGCGCCAGGCCACTGCGGATGGCCAGCAGCGCCAGCGCGCCGATACCGAGCTGCTTGCCGAGGAACAGGCCCAGGGCCACGCCCAGGGGAACCGGCTCCAGCAGCTTGTCGGGGGTCATGCCGGCCAGGGAGACCCCGGCATTGGCGAAGCCGAACAGCGGCACGATGAGGAAGGCCACCCAGGGATGCAGCGCGGACTCGAGCTTGAGCAACGGCGAGGCATCGTCGGCTTCGGTGTCGCCCAGCGGGATGAACAGCGCCAGGAGCACCCCGGCCAGGGTCGCATGGATCCCCGAATGCAGCAGGCAGAACCACAGTAGCGCCCCCACCAGCAGATAGGGCAACAGGGCGCTGACCTTGAGGCGATTGAGCACGAACAGCACGGCTAGCAGCCCCGCCGCAGCGAGCAGCATGCCGCTGGCGAGCTCGCTGGTATAGAACAGCGCGATGATGAGCACCGCGCCGAGGTCGTCGAGGATCGCCAGCGCCGAGAGAAACACCTTGAGCGACGCCGGTACCCGCGAGCCCAGCAGCGAGAGCACGCCGAGGGCGAAAGCGATGTCGGTGGCGGCGGGAATCGCCCAACCGGACAGGGTCTGGGGATCGTGGCGATTGACCAGGGCATAGAGCAGCGCCGGCACCGCCATGCCGCCCAGAGCCGCGAGGCCCGGCAAGGCGCGATCGCCCCAGCTGGAAAGCTGACCGACCACCATCTCGCGCTTGATCTCCAGGCCCACCAGCAGGAAGAACAGTGCCATCAGCCCATCGTTGATCCAGTGACCGACGGACAGGCCAGCGAACTCGGCATGCAGGCTGGTGAAATAGGTATCCGCCAGCGGCGAGTTGGCGACGCCGAGGGCGATGGCCGCAGCGACCATCAGCACGATGCCGCCAGCCGCCTCGGCCGCGCAGAATTTGTTGAGGAAAGCCAGGGCTTTGGCCGGGTAAAGGGGCAAGGACATGGACAGCCGTACTCCGCGCGGCGGCCCGACCTGCGCTTGGTTCAACCTGTCCTACCGCACCACTGCGGCGACACCCAGCCCCGAATGGTACTACGGCCCGGGCCGAAAATCCCGCGCCGCTCTGGGCCGCGGATCCAGTGCTGGCCTGCCTTGCACGGTCTTGCCAGGCGGGGACGCAAGGAGGACGATCAGCGCCCGTTCTGCCCACCCACTGCCTTGCCCATGCCCCAGGAACCGCTCACGCCACCGCCCTCGCCCGCCTTCTTCACCCGTCTCGGCCAGGGCCTGCGGGCCTTCTGGCCGGCCGCCCTGCCCATCGACGCCCGTGAGCGGCTGCGCGCCAGCATCGGCGCCGGGCTCGGCATCCTGCTGGTGGCCCTGCTGGCGGCCTGGTGGCTGGAAGGCCAGCCGGTGCACCAGCATGGCGCCCTGGCACTGGCCCTGGTGGCGCCGCTGGGCGCCAGCGCCGTGCTGGTGTTCGCCCTGCCCTCCAGTCCGCTGGCGCAGCCCTGGTCGGTGGTGGGCGGCAATACCCTCTCCGCGCTGATCGGCATCGCCTGCGCGCTGTGGATTCCCGAGGCCAACCTGGCCGCCGCGGTGGCCGTCGCCCTGGCCATCGCCGCCATGTTCTGCCTGCGCTGCCTGCACCCGCCAGGGGGTGCCTCGGCGCTGCTGATGGTGCTCATCGGCGCCCAGGACTTCAGCTATGCCTGGACCCCGGTGGCGGTGGATTCGCTGCTGCTGGTCAGCGCCGGGCTGCTCTACAACAACCTCACGCGTCGCCCCTGGCCCCATGTACCGCGGCCGGCCGAGCCGAGCGGCGAGACGCGCCTGCAGCGCGCCGACCTGGACGCCGTGCTGGCGCGCTACAACCAGGTACTGGACATCAGCCGCGACGACCTCGCCGCCTTGCTCGAACAGGTGGAGGCGCGCGCCTACCAGCGCAAGATGGGCGAGTTGCGCTGCGCCGACGTCATGAGCCGGGAGCCGGTGACGGCGCGTGCCGAGATGCCGCTGCAGCAGGCCTGGGCGCTGATGCGCGCCCGGCGTATCAAGGCGCTGCCGGTGGTGGATCGCCAAGGGTATCTGCTGGGCATCGTCACCGTCGCCGACTTCATGCGGCAGATCGACCTGGATGTCCACGAAGGCCTCGGCTGGCGGCTGCGCTCGCTGGTCCGGCCGCGGGAGCGCCAGGGCGAACGCACCGTGGGCCTCATCATGACCCGCACCGTGCGGGTGGCCAGCAGCGACCGCCTGCTGATCGACCTGGTGCCGGTGTTCTCCGAGAACGGCCACCGCCACATTCCCATCATCGACGGCTCGCGTCGCCTGGTGGGCATCATCACCCAGTCGGACCTGATCCGGGCGCTGTATCAGGCGGTGCGGGCCTGATTCGCCGCGTAGGCATCCCTGCCGGCTGCGGTAGCGCCGCGGCGGTCGCCAGGATCGACCGTCGCTTCCCTTCCTGATCAGCCAAACCGCCCTCGGCGGCGGCTCTGCAGCGAACCTCGCGGCGTTTTCGCCGTCTCAAGGGCACTGTCGCCCATTCCGGGCGGCCTGCCAGGAATGTTCGGATGAAAACCGGTCCCTCTCGTGCCTCCCCGTTCGCCGCGCCCCGGGCGCTGCTCGCCAGCCTGGTCCTGGGCGGCGGCCTGCTGCTCGCGGGTTGCGCCGGCACCCCGCCCACCGCGCAGATGGCCGTGACCCAGTCGGCCGTCAACGAAGCCGTCAGCTCCGGTGGCAACCAGTTCGCCCCCATCGAGACCAAGTCCGCCCAGGACAAGTGGACCGAGGCCCAGGCGGCGCTGTCCAACGAGAACTACGCAGACGCCAAGCGCCTGGCCGAGCAGGCCGAATGGGATGCCCGCCTGGCGACCCGCAAGACCCAGGCCGCCAAGGCCGCCGCGGCACTGCAGGATGCGCAGAACAGCATCCAGCAGATCCGCGAGGAAGGTCAGATCAACCTCCAGCTGCAACAGAATCTACAGAAAAAGGTGCAGCAGTAAGGCTGCCCGCTCTCTCGAAGGACGACACCCATGCGTAAACGTTTTCTGCTCCCCGTACTGTCGGCGCTGACCCTCACCCTGGCCGCCTGCGCCACCCTGCCCAATCCCAACCTGGAGAAGGCGCGCAACGACTACTCCGCCCTGGAATCCCAGCCGCAGGCCACCCAGCTGGCGGCGCTGGAAACCAAGGACGCCGGTGCCTGGCTGGCCAAGGCCGACAAGGCCTACAAGGACGGTGAGAACGAGAAGACCGTCGACCAGCTGGCCTACCTGACCCAGCAACGCATCCAGACCGCCATGCAGACCATCAAGCTGCGGATGGCCGAAGCCGAGCTGAAGAAGGTCGACGCCGAGCGCGGCGAAGCCCGCCTGAATACCCGCACCCAGCAGCTGCAGCAACTGCAGAAGGCCATCAAGTAAGGCCCGACGGGCGCAGGTCCCGCGAGGGAATCCTGCGCCCTGCAGCGTGGTCCTCTACAGACCCGCGAGCCCTCTGCTCGCCATCGCTCTGGAGGATTCCCCATGAATGCCATACGCCTGCGCAAACCCGGTGGCCTGGACCAGCTGGAACACGTCGAGCTGCCCGACCCGGGCCAGCCCGGTGCTGGCGAGATCCGCGTGCGGATCAAGGCCAGCTCGCTGAATTTCCATGACCTGGGCGTGGTACTCGGCAAGATGCCGACCGCCGATGGCCGCATTCCCATGTCCGATGGTGCCGGGGTGGTCGAGGCCGTCGGGGCCGGGGTCAGCGAATTCGCCGTGGGCGATCACGTGGTGTCCACCTTCTTCCCCGACTGGCTCGATGGCGAACCGCCAATCGACGACTTCTCCACCACCCCCGGCGACGGTGTCGATGGCTTCGCCTGCGAGGTGGTGGTGCGGCCAGCCACCGCCTTCACCAGGGCGCCCCAGGGCTACAGCGATGCCGAAGCGGCCACCCTGACCACCGCCGGACTCACCGCCTGGCGCGCCCTGGTGGTGGACGGCAACCTCAAGGCCGGCGACAGCGTGCTGGTCATGGGCACCGGCGGCGTCTCGATCTTCGCCCTGCAGATCGCCAAGGCCATGGGCGCCACGGTGATCGCCACCTCTTCCTCGGACGAGAAGCTGCAGCGGGCCTATGCCCTGGGCGCCGACCACCTGATCAACTACCGCAGCGAACCGGAATGGGGCGCCAAGGTGCAGGCCATCACCGCCGGGCGGGGCGTCGACATCGTGGTTGAAGTGGGCGGACCAGCGACCCTGGCCCAGTCCATCCAGGCGGCCCGCATCCATGGCCACCTGGCCTTGATCGGCGTGCTCACCGGGGTCGAGGGGCAGGTGCCCACGGCCAACCTGATGCGCCGCCACCAGCGCCTGCAGGGGCTGATCGTCGGCAGCCGGCGCCACCAGCAGGACATGATTCGCGGCCTGGAAAGCACCGGCATTAAGCCGGTCATCGACCGGAGCTATCCGCTCCGCGAGATCGCCCAGGCCTTCGCCTTCCAGAAGGATGGCAGCCACTTCGGCAAGATCGTGCTGGATATTTGATAATCGTCAGACGAATGCAGAGCCGCGTCCCAGGCGGCTCTGCTAGACTGCCGGAATCGCCGCCTGTGCGTTCCGGAAGTCCCGATGACCTCGCCCACCATTCCTCCCTATGCCGTCGTCATCGAAGACAATGCGCTGCTCGGCGACCTGCTCGGCAGTCATCTCGAAGACCGGCTGAGCTGGACCTGCGTCCGCTTCGACAATGCCGACGACGCCCTGGTACACCTGCTGCAGCAACAGCAGGCCCCCGCGCTGGTGATCACCGACCACCTGATGCCCGGTCAGCTGCGCGGTGGCGAACTGGCGCAGATGCTGTTGCAGCGCTGGCCCACGCTGCCCATAGTGATCACCTCGGGCTATGGCTACGAGATCACCACGGCGCTGCCGCCCCAGGTGATCTTCCTGCAGAAGCCCTGGACGCTCGACGAGGTGGATTCGGCGGTACGCCTGGCCCAGGCCAGGCCGGGAGCCGATTAGAGGCCGAGCTGGCCGCAGGCGCTGAGCAACTGGTCGATACTCCAGGGCTTGGGCAGGAACAACGCCCGCTCCTCGCGTTCGGCGTACTGTTGCCAGGTATAGCCGGAGGAGACCAGGATCGGCAGCTGGGGAAAGCGCTGGCGCACCTGCCTGGCCAGGGCGAGACCATCCAGCCGACCGGGCATGCGCACGTCGGTGAACAGCAGGTCGGGCGGCAGGGGATCCGCCTCCAACCAGTTCCAGGCAGCGTCGGCGGTCTCGAACGACTGGACGGCATAGCCTTCCATTTCGAACACCTCCGTCGCCAGCGATCTCAGGACGGGATCGTCCTCGACGACCAGCACGGTGGTAACGGCGGTGGAAGAAACGACATCGGTCATGGCAACGCTACTTCATTAGTACGACTAATAGGACCGAATTTGCGCGAATTGGATCACAACGCTCGGATGGACGGTAGATCGCTTCGTATCGGCCCTTGTCAGATACCCGGAAGGTTACTTAATTCCCGCCTGGTCGGAAAAAGTTGCCGATGAAGCCCTGGCCATGGTCGAACGCTACTGCCCTGGGTCACGCTGGACATCTCGCCGATCTCCTCCCCGCCCCTCTGCTCACCCTCGAACGACTCCATGGCTGACCCTGATCTGTCCCCCGCCGAACTCCAGGCAGAAGTACGCCGACTCCGCGCCGCCCTCGCGCAATCCAGCCCCTTGCCACCGCAGGATGCCCAGCGGCGCCTGGCGATCTTCGATGGTGCCATCGATTTCGCCATGGTCGTGCTCGACCTCGACGGCATCGTCACCGACTGGAACAGCGGTGCCGAACGCCTGCTGGGCTGGACCGCGGAGGAGATGCGCGGCCATGACGTGGAACGTTTCTTCACCCCGGAAGACAATCGCGCCGGCAGGGCCGCGCTGGAAATGCGCCTGGCCCTGGAAGAGGGCCGCGCCGAGGACGAGCGCTGGCACCTGCACCGCGACGGCTCGCGCTTCTGGGCCAGCGGCGAGATGCATCCGCTGCACGACGATGCCGGGCGCCATACCGGTTATGTGAAGATCCTGCGCGACCGCACCCCCCAGCATCTGGCCGGCGAGGCACTGCGGGAGAGCGAGCGTCATCTCAACGAGGTTCAGCAGCGCCTGGTCGAGAGCGAGCGCTACTGGCGTGGCCTGTTCGAGCAGCTCGAGGAGGGCTTCATCCTCGGCACCATCCTGCGCGACGAGCAGGGCCGCGGTCGCGATTGGCGCTACGACCAGGTAAATCGCGCCTGGCTGCAGAATTTCGGCCTCACCACGGAGCAAACCATCGGCCGTACCGCCCGCGAGATCTTTCCCGACCTGGAAGACAGCTGGGTCGAGGATTTCACCCGGGTGGTCGATACCGGCCAGTCGTTCAGCTACGTCCGGCAATTCCAGCACGACGGCTGCTGGTACGAAGGCCACGCCCACAAGGCCGGCCCGGACAGTTTCCTGGTGCTGTTCCTGGAGGTCACCGAGCGCGAGCTGGCGGCCCAGGCCAAGCGCAGCGAAGAACGCTATCGCCTGGCGCTGCTGGAACTCGGCGAGCGCTTCGGCCAGTTGAGCGACATCGACGCCATCACCGAGGTCGCCTGTGCCACCCTGGGCACTACGCTTGACGCCCACCTCGTAGGCTACGGCCTGGTGGATGCCGAGGCCGAGACCATCAGCATCGAGCGGGACTGGACGATTCCCGGGGCGCGGAGCCTGGTCGGCACCCTGCATTTCCGCGATTACGGCAGCTACATAGAAGACTTCAAGCGCGGCGAGACGGTGATCATCCAGGACGTCCGCGAGGACCCTCGGACCCGCGACCATCTCCCGGCCCTGGAAGGCCTGGACACCCGCGCCTTCATC
Organism: uncultured Pseudomonas sp.; assembly: GCA_963519325.1. Classification (GTDB taxonomy): domain Bacteria; phylum Pseudomonadota; class Gammaproteobacteria; order Pseudomonadales; family Pseudomonadaceae; genus Chryseomonas. The sequence continues at coordinate 9,906 of CAUQPA010000083.1, forward strand.
AATACCCCGCTGTTCGAGCACGGCCGCTTCATCGCCCTGCTGTACGTCAGCTCCAGTACCCCGCGCCAGTGGACCCCGCGGGAGCTGCAGTTCATCCGCGAAGTCGCCAACCGCACCCGCTCGGCCACCGCGCGCCTGGCCGCCGAGCAGGCCCTGCGCGACAGTGAGATGAACCTGCGGCTGGTCGCCGATACCCTGCCCTGCCTGATCGCCTTCGTCGATCGCGAGCTGGTCTATCGCTTCGTCAACGCCGAGGCCCCCAAGTGGTTCAGGGATGCGCCGGAGAGCATCCTGGGTCGCGGCATGGCCGAGGTCTTTTCGCCGGCGCTGTTCGCCGCGCGCCACCACGCCATCCAGGCCGCCCTGGAAGGCACCCCGGCGCGCCTCGACCTGCCCTGGGCCTGGCCCGATGGGCGGCGGCGCATCGCCGACATCCACTATCGCCCACGGCGGGATGCCCGGGGCGCGGTGGACGGCTTCTATGTGTTCGCCCAGGACGTCACCGCCCAGCGCGACGCCCAGGCACTGATCCAGGCGCAGAATCTCAGTCTCAGCCAGGAGGTGCAGGCACGTACCGTGGAGCGGGACCGGCTCTGGGCGCAAAGCGAGGACCTGCTGCTGATCGCCGACTTCGCCGGACAGCTCTTGCGGGTCAGCCCGTCCTGGTCACGCCGCCTGGGCTATTCCGAAGCCGAGCTGCTCAGCCGGCCCTACACCGAACTCATCCATCCGGACGACCTGCCCAAGGTGCTGACCGCGCTGGACGAACTGCGCCGCAGCGGCCTGCCGGCGCGCCTGGAAAATCGTGTCCAGGCGGCCAACGGCAGCTGGCACTGGCTGTCCTGGACCCTATCGCTGGACACCGACCAGGAGCGCCTCACCGGTGCCGCTCGCGACGTGACCCGGGAGAAGGAAGCCATGGAGACCCAGGCACTGCTGGAAGAACAGCTGCGCCAATCGCAGAAGATGGAGGCGGTCGGCCAGCTCACCGGCGGTCTGGCCCACGAC
>CAUQPA010000084.1:0-10912 GCA_963519325.1 uncultured Pseudomonas sp.
ACTTCTAATACCCCCTCTCCCTGGGGGTTGTGGTTTGGGGTGTGGGTAAGCGCCAGCGGAGGTCTTCACCCCCGCTTCAACATCGCCCGCATCGCTGCCAGGGCGTCATTGCCGCGGGCGGCCTTCTGTTCCTGAGGCGCTTCTTCAAGGCCTTCCCATTGCAGGTCCTCGGGTGGCAACTCGTCGAGGAAGCGGCTGGGGGTGCAGTCGATCAGCTCGCCGTACTGCTTGCGCCGGGTGGCGTAGGTGAAGGCCAGGGTCTGGCGGGCGCGGGTGATGCCCACGTAGGCCAGGCGGCGCTCCTCCTCGATGGTGTCGGCCTCGATGCTGGAGCGGTGCGGCAGGATCTCCTCCTCCATGCCCATGATGAACACATAGGGGAATTCCAGGCCCTTGGAGGCGTGCAGGGTCATCATCTGTACCCCGTCGGCGCCTTCCTCTTCTTCCTGCTGGCGTTCGAGCATGTCGCGCAAGACCAGCTTGGCGATGGCGTCCTCGATGGTCAGCTGGCCTTCCTCATCCTTTTCCAGGATGTTCTTCAGCGCATCCATGAGGAACCAGACGTTGCCCATGCGGAAGTCGGCGACCTTGTCGGAGCTGGCGTTCTGCCGAATCCAGTTCTCGTAGTCGATGTCCATCACCATGCTGCGCAGGGCGCCGATGGGGTCCTCGCCGGCGCAGTTCTGGCGCACCCCGTCCATCCAGCGCTTGAAGCGTGCCAGGCGCTCGGTGAAGCGCGCGTCCAGGTGTTCGCCGAGGCCAATCTCGTCGGCGGCGGCGTACATGGACAGATCGCGGCTGCCGGCGTAGTTGCCGAGCTTTTCCAGGGTGGTGGAGCCGATCTCCCGGCGCGGCACGTTGATCACCCGCAGGAAGGCGTTGTCGTCGTCCGGATTCACCAGCAGGCGCAGGTAGGACATCACGTCCTTGACCTCCTGGCGGGCGAAGAAGCTGGTGCCGCCGGAGAGCCGGTAGGGGATCTGGTGGTGCTGGAGTTTCAGCTCCATCAGCTTGGCCTGGTGGTTGCCGCGATAGAGGATGGCGAAGTCCGCGTAGGGCCGCTGGGTCTTGAGGTGCAGGGTAAGGATCTCCAGGGCGATACGCTCAGCCTCGCCGTCCTCGTTCTTGCAGCGCAGCACCCGGATCGGATCGCCGTGGCCCATCTCGCTCCACAGCTGCTTCTCGAACACGTGGGGATTGTTGGCGATGAGCACGTTGGCGCACTTGAGGATGCGGCTGGTGGAGCGGTAGTTCTGCTCCAGCATCACCACCTTCAGCGAGGGGAAGTCGTCCTTGAGCTGCATCAGGTTTTCCGGCCGCGCGCCGCGCCAGGCGTAGATCGACTGGTCGTCGTCGCCCACCACGGTGAACTGGGCGCGCTCCTGCACCAGCATCTTCACCAGCAGGTACTGGCTGGTGTTGGTGTCCTGGTATTCGTCCACCAGCATGTAGCGGATGCGATTGCGCCAGCGCTCCAGCACCTCGGGGTGATCCTGGAACAGCTTCACCGGCATCAGGATGAGGTCGTCGAAGTCGACCGCGTTGTAGGCCTTGAGGGTGCGCTGGTAGTGCAGGTAGACCACCGCGGCGGTCTGCTCCTTGGGCGTGCGGGCCTTTTCCAGGGCCTCTTCCGGCAGGATGAGGTCGTTCTTCCAGTTGCCGATGTAGTTCTTGATCTCGTCCAGGCCGTCGTCGCCCTGGTACTCCTTCTGCATGATGTCGGTGAGCAGCGCCTTGATGTCGCCCTCGTCGAAGATGGAGAAGCCCGGCTTGTAGCCCAGGTGCACGTACTCGCGGCGGATGATGTTCAGCCCGAGGTTGTGGAAGGTCGAGACGGTCAGGCCGCGGCCTTCGCCGGCCTTAAGCAGGCTGGCGACCCGCGCCTTCATTTCCCGCGCCGCCTTGTTGGTGAAGGTCACGGCGCAGATGTACTGGGCGCGGATGCCGCACTGCTGCACCAGGTAGGCGATCTTGCGGGTGATGACGCTGGTCTTGCCGGAGCCGGCACCGGCCAGCACCAGCAGGGGGCCGCTGATGTAGGCCACGGCTTCGGCCTGGCGGGGATTGAGCTTGGACATGGCGGACCGAGGGGGTGACGACGCTGGGCGAAGGATTCTACCAGCGGCGCCCCTTCCGGTCTCAGGGCTTGGGCGCGGGAGCGACGAAGGTCAGCTGGCGCGGATAGCCGTACTTCTCGCCGGGCAGCGCCGGGCTGTCGAGAAAGACGCCCATGCTGCGGCCGAATTCGCTGACGTGGGTGACGGCGTAGTCCTGGCCGTCGGCCAGGCGGACGATGGCACCCGGCTTGAATTCCTCGCGATTGCGCTCGGTGACCGGGATGGAGACGCCGGCCGCCTTGCGGTAGATGCCCTTGAGCCAGTCCTGGTTGGTGAAGTCGTTGATCGGGGTGTTGAAGCGTCCGGGCAGGCGCTGCAGGTGGCGCCCGGTCCCCGGGGCATCGTCCACCGCCAGGCGCCGCGGATAGCCCACGGCCTCGGCGTCCAGGGGCGTGCCCTCGACGAACACCGCCAGGTTGTCGCCGACGCGCTGCACCTCGGTGATGGCGCGCCACTGGCCGTCGCCGAGCTGGACCTGGCGGCCGCTGATGAAGCCCTCGACGTTGGCCGGGGTGGCCGGAATGGTCAGGCCGGCGACCCGGCGCAGCACGCCACGATCCCAGTCCTCGTTGCTGAAGTCGTTGATGGAACTGGAGAGTAGCGGCTGGGCGCTATGGGCAGTCGCTGCCGGGGTGGGCTGGGCCTGAGCCAGCGGTAGACCGAGACAGCAGGCGGACAGCAGCAGGGCGAAGAAGGCTGGGCGAGAGCGCATGAGGTCTTCCTTAACGCGATTTTCTTGTCGGTCCCGGGCGGGGAGTGGGCGATAGACCCTGGATGCCCCGGTGCGTTTGCCGCCTAGGGCAAAAAGCGGCAACTTTTTGTCCAGTTGGCGTCGAATGGCAGTCATTACCCTAGTCTGATCCCCCTGTTGCAAGGAGTCCAAGCATGTCCACCACGCTCGCCCCCGTTCCCCTGGCCAAGGCCTATCGCCTGCTCAACCACGGCCCCACGGTGCTGGTCAGCGCCGCCCATGACGGCCAGCGCAACGTCATGGCCGCCGCCTGGGCCATGGCGGTGGATTTCGAGCCGTGCAAGGTGGCGGTAGTGCTGGACAAGCAGACCTGGACCCGCGAATTGCTGGAAGCCGAGGGCAGCTTCGTGCTCAACGTGCCCTGCGCCGCCCAGGTGGATCTGGTGCAGACGGTGGGCAACACCACCGGGCGCGACGTGGACAAGTTCGCCGCCTATGGCATCGAGACCCTGGCGGGCGAGCAGGTGACGGCACCGCGGGTGGCCGGGTGCGTGGCCTGGCTTGAATGCCGGTTGCTGCCGGAGGCGCACAACCAGCAGGGCTACGATCTCTTCCTCGGCGAGGTGGTCGCCGCCCAGGCCGACACCCGCGTGTTCCGTGACTGCCGCTGGGACTTCGCCGGCCAGGACCGCCTGCGCACGCTGCACCATGTGGCGGGCGGCCATTTCCTGGTGATCGGCGACGGTATCCAGGGCCGGATGCTGGATCCTCGCACCTGAATCCGGCTACGCCAGGCCTCCTGGCGTAGCCGCGCTCCGGCTCAGACGCGGAAGCGCGCGACCATCTGCTGGAGGTCGCCGCCCAGGCGCGCCAGCTCGTTGACCGAGGCCGCGGCATGGGCGTTGGCGTTGGCCGATTCCTCGGCGAGGCCACTGACCTTGACCACGTTGCCGTTGATCTCCTCGGCCACCAGGCTCTGCTCTTCCACGGCGGTGGCGATCTGCTGGTTGAGGCTCTGGATGTCCGCCACCGTCTGGTAGATGGCGTCCAGGGCGCGTTCGGCGTCCTGCGCCAGGGTCACGGTGCCCAGCGTCCGGTCGCGGCTGGCCTGCATCCGCTCGCTGGCTTCCGTGGTGCCCTGTTGCAGGGTGGCGATGAGCTGGCCGATCTCCTGGGTGGACTCCTGGGTCCGCTGCGCCAGGGAGCGCACCTCGTCGGCCACCACGGCGAAGCCGCGGCCCTGTTCGCCGGCGCGGGCGGCTTCGATGGCGGCGTTGAGCGCCAGCAGGTTGGTCTGCTCGGCGATCCCCTTGATCACGTCGATGACGCTGCCGATGCGGCCGCTGGCGGCATCCAGGCGTTCCATGGCGGCGCCGAGGCCCTGGACCTCTTCCGCGGCCAGGGTGATCTCCTGGGCCGCACGCTTGACCGTGCGGCTGCCCTCGCGGGCCATGCCGTCGGCGGTCTGGGCGGCGCTCGAGGCATTGGCGGTGTTCTGCGCCACGTTGTGCACGGTGGCCGCCATCTCGTTCATGGCGGTGGCCACCTGGTGCATCTCGTCGCGCTGCTGGGTGACGCCGCGGCTGGTCTGGATCCCGAAGGCGGAAAGCTCGTCGGCCGCGCTGCTGAGCTGGCCGACGCCGCTGGCGATGCCGCCGACCAGCTGGCGCAGGTCATCGGCCATGGCCTGGGTGGTGCGCTGCAATTCGCCCAGCTCGTCGCGCCGGTTCACCGTGCTGCGCAGGGTGAGGTCGCCCGCGGCGACGCGCTTGAGCATACCCATGGCGGTGGCCAGCGGCTGGGTGATCTGGCGGGTGATCAGCCAGGCGGCGGCGACGCCGACCAGCAGGGCGATCAGGCTGCTCAGCAAGAGCTTCAGCAGGGCCGCCTGGCGCTCGGCGGCGGCGGACTTGAGCTGGCCCTCGCTCAACTGGTCGAGCAATTGCACCAGCTTGTTGCCCTGCTCCTGCAGGCTGCCGACGGCGGCCTGGGCCTGGCGGCCCTGGGCGGTGATGGACTCGAAGAAGGCGCGATAGCGGGTCACGTCCTGGGTCGCGCTGTAGAGCCGCGCGGCGGTGTCACCATCGATCTGCTGCCGGGTGGTGGCCAGTGTCGCGAGCAGGTCGTCGATGACCTTGAGCGCCGCCTGGGCCTTGCTCTCGTCGGGAGTGCCGAGGTAGCGGCGGATGGCCAGGCGAATCCCGACCATCTGCACCTTCATCTGGGCCACGGCCTTGAGGTCGGCGGTGCTGTAGCCGCCCCCTGGCGTGAAGACCAGCTCGAACAGCTTGTCGAAGGTCTCGGTGACGTTGTCGGAGACCCGGGTCAGTTCCTTCTGCGCCTCGGCACTGGTCTGGTTGGCCTGCTGCAGGGCGGCGAAGCGCTCCTGATAGGTCTTCATCTCCTGTTGGACATTGCCCAGGATGGTGACATTGGCCGGGTTGGTCAGCAGGGTGAAGCCCTGGGCGATGTCTTCCGACACGCGGGCCAGGGTGGCTTGCTGCTTGGCGACCGTGGCGGCGCCGGGATCGAGCAGGTAGGCCTTCTCATCGATCCGGACCGTGAGGATGTCCGCCTTCAACTGGCCGCTGTAGCGCGTCTTGTTGATGCGCTCGATCAGGGTGTTGGCGGTGAGATAGCCGAACAGGGCCACCACCGTCACCATGACCAGCAGGGCGCCGAAGCCTAGCGCGAGCTTCTTGGATATGCCGAGATTGCTCAGCCAGGATGCTTTGGAAACAGACATGACAGTACCGGGAAGAGGTGCGAGGTGCCTCTTCATCGGCCGTCCCGCTGGTTACTTGAAAGCCGCACGTCAGAGCCGCCCGTGGCAGGCGGCCCCGATCCGACGACCGGCCCCTTTCCGGGCGGCGCCGCTCGTGATCAGGCGGTCTCGCGGTTGGCCAGGGGCACCGGCAGCTCCAGCTCCAGCACCGAGATCAGCGCCTTCTGCTGCCGCTCGTTGAGCTGGCGGAAGCGCTGCAGCAGGAGCTGCTCACTGGCGTTGAGCAGGTCGTCATCCTGATCGGCATGACCCTGTTCCAGCACGCCGTCCTGCACCAGGCTGCGTTCCAGCCAGGCGACGATCTCGGTGTTCATGCTGTGGCGATGGGTACGGGCCACGGCGGCGATGCGTTCACGCATGCCGTCGGGCAGGCGGACGACGAACTTTTCCGTGGGAATACCAGCGGGAGCGCGGTGGACGTAAGGCATGGCGGACCTCCAGGAATAACAGGGGTAGCTGACGTCAAAGCGCCGACAACAGCAGTCGACCGGCGAAGAAAACCAGCACCAGGCCCATGGTTCGCTCGAACCAGTGGCCCAGGCGCAGGAAGGTCTGGCGAACGCGGGGGCTGGAGAACAGCAGGCTGACCAGGGCGAACCAGCCGGCGTTGACCGCGCACATCCACAGGCCGTAGAGGCCCTGCACGGCCAGCGGCGTCTCGGCGCTGACCACGGTGGTGAAGATGGCCAGGAAGAACAGGGTGGCCTTGGGATTGGTGGCGTTGGTCAGGAAACCGGTGAGGAAGGCCTTGCCCGGCGCCTGGCGTTCCAGGTCGGCGGCCTGCCACTGGCTGTCGTCCAGCGGGGCGGCGGTGGGCTTGCTGCGGATCAGGTTGAAACCCAGCCAGAGGATGTAGGCGCCGCCCAGCACCTTGGCCGCGTCCAGCAGCCAGGGCGTGGTGTGCATCAGGGCGCCGATGCCGAGCAGGGTATAGAGCACGTGCACCGAGATGCCGGCGCCGATGCCCAGGGCGGTGCACAGCCCGATCAGCCGGCCGAATCTCACGCTCTGGCGCACGGTCACGGCGAAGTCCGGACCGGGTGCCAGCACCGCGAGGAAATGGATGGTCGCCAAGGCGAGGAATTCACTCAGGTAGGGGGACATGTCAGCTCCAGTACGTCAGGGGTTCGGCGACCCCGCGATAACCGACAAAACACGACAGCGACAGGCGTGGCTGGTCGTTGCCGGGGGTCACGGCGTGCATGCGGCGGGAATTGAACAGGATCAGATCGCCCGGCTCGGGGCGGATGGTCAGGCAGGGCGGTCCCAGGCGGTCGGGCTCGATGCCATAGCTGTCGCCGCGCAGGGCGTCGAAGGCGTCCGGGGACAGCTCCTCCGACCAGAGCTGCAACTCGCCGCCGACGCTGGGCATGGTCAGGTAGACGTTGCAGGCCAGTTGCGTCGTCAGGCTCTCGGCCTCCTCGCTGCCCGGCGCGTCCTTGGCGAAGATGTCGTGGTGGGCGAGAAAGCGCACGCCCGGCTTCACCACCCGCGACAGGCCAACGTACATCTTGCGTCCCCAGAGGGTCTGCAGCCGGGCACCAGCGGGCCAGACCTCGTCGAGGGTGCAACGCACCAGATCGATGGGGTTGAGGTAGGGACGACAGCGCCGCCGCAACTCTTCCAGGTTGTTGGCGACGCTGGCGAAGTAGTCGTCCATCTGCGCGCGCTGGTTTTCCGCCTCGTAGAAGGCCATGCCGATGCGGCCGATGCTGGGCGCGTTGGTGTAGGTGGCGAAGCCGTTGCCGAGGATTTGCTGGCCGAGCTCGTCGGCCAGGGGGCGGGGCACGAAGTGCCGGACGCGGACGGCCAGCAGGCGTTCATCGGTGAGACGGAGCAGGCTCTCGGTGTCGAGAGCGTCGAGTTCGAGCAGCATGGCGCTTCCTTTCTGCGGTGAGGTGGGCGGTTGATCAGGCGCCAGCCATGTCGTAGCTCACCAGCAGGCGCCCCTTCTTTTCCTTGAGGCCCAGGACGCTCAGCGCCCCGACGCCACGGGAGGAGCGTACGTGGGTGCCGCCGCAGGCATAGCGCGCGACGCCCTCGCCGAAGCTCACCTGGCGTTGGCCATCGGGGTGCACCTCGATCCGCAGCGGCAGGTCTTCTTCCACCAGGGCGTCGAAGTGCGCCTGCAGGTCCTGGGTGTCCAGGGGACGCGGCTCCAGGCCCGGTACGAATTCGATCTTGCCTTCGCCCGGCCAGTGATGGGCCTTCACCGGCTTCCAGCCATAGGTCTCGCCGATATGGCCAAGCAGGTGCCCGGCGGAATGCAGCCGCGAGTGCAACTGGCGGCGGCCCTCGTCGACCCGCGCCAGCACGCGACCGGGGGCGAGGGGACGGTTGGCGAAATGCAGGATGCGCTCGCCATCCTGGACCACCCGGGTGACCTCGGCCGTGCCGATCCAGCCGGTATCGCTGGGCTGGCCACCGCCCTGGGGATGAAAGGGCGTGGCGCGCAATTCGATGACGTAGCCGTCCTCCGCGGCGCTGCAGGCGTGGACCTCGACCTCGGCGATCAGGCTGTCGCTCAGGAAATACAGGCGTTCGGTCATACGTCTACTACCTAGAAAACGAGAAACGACCTCATTCTAAAGATCGTACAAGAGGGTGATAATCCACCCACCCTCCAAAGGAATTTTGCGCTGTGAGCATAAGTCTTCCCCTGCCGCTGCTCAGCGAGATGGCCATCTTCGTGCGGGTCGTGGAGAGCGGCAGCTTCTCTGCGGCGGCCCGTCAGCTGGGTCTGACCCCCTCGTCCACCAGCCGTAGCGTGGCGCGCCTGGAGAAGGCCCTGGGCACCCGTCTGCTCAATCGCAGCACGCGCAAGCTGCGCCTGTCGGAGGCGGGCGAGGAGGTCTATCGGCGCTGCAGCGACATGGTCGGCGCCGCGCGGGCGGTGCTGGAGGTCAGCGGCCAGTTCAACCAGGCGCCCGCCGGTATCGTGCGGTTGTCGGTGCCCAAGGCGGTGGGCAGCACGGTGATCCATCCGCACATGGCCGACTTCCTGCGCCGCTACCCGGCGGTGGACGTGCAGCTGCTGCTGGAAGACCGCTACGTCGACCTGATCGACGAGAACGTCGACCTGGCGATCCGCATCACCGATCGACCGCCGCCCGGCCTGGTCGGCCGCCAACTGCTCACCATCGAGCACCTGCTGTGCGCTACGCCCCAGTACCTGGCCGAGCACGGCCAGCCCACGCACCCGCGCGATCTGGCGCAGCACAGCTGCATCTACCTGGCCGAGGAGCCGTCCGATTCGCGCTGGAAATTCCGCCAGGGCAGCAAGGTGGTCCACGTCACGGTGCGCGGTCGCTACGCCGCCAACCACACGGGCGTGCGACTGGACGCGGTGCTCAACCATATCGGTATCGGCAGCCTGCCATTCTTCACCGCCCAGGCGGCGCTGGCCCGCGGCGAGGTCATCCAGGTCCTGCCGGAGTGGACCTTCCTGCCGCACTACTACGGAGGCGCCTGGCTGCTCTATCCGGCGACCCGCCATCTGCCGCCGAAGCTGAAGGTGTTCATCGACTTTCTCGTCGAACGCCTGAGCGACCAGGCGCTGCGCCAGGGGCAGGGCGCGGCCGCCTTGCCGGAGCGGCGCTTCCAGGAATTGACCATCGGCAGCTGAGCGGCGATGACGCCCTGTTCGTGACGCAGCTCGCAACTCCCGTCAGCCCGGGTATCGTTAGGTGAAACGATTCACCTAACGTTTCTTTCCCGAGGACACCGGCATTTTTCCTGGGCCATCCTGGCCACGGCCCGCCCGTGCTGGTGGACCGGGTCGCCGCTGCGATCCTTGCCCTGGCAAAATAAGAAAGGATTTCCCCCATGCTCGCTTCATCACCCTCGCTCGCCACGCCCGTGGCGGCCACCCCGCGCAAGGGGCTGGTCGTGCTCATCGCCGTGATTGCCGCCCTGGGCGGCCTGCTGTTCGGCTACGACACCGGCATCATCGGCGTCGCCCTGCTCGGCCTCGGCCGGGAATTCGCCATGGACGACACCGTCAAGCAACTGGTGACCGGCGCCATCATCTTCGGCGCCCTGTTCGGCTGCCTCGGCACCGGCCCGATCTCCGACCGTCTCGGCCGCCGCAAGACCATCATCGGCGTGGCCCTGGTGTTCGCCCTCGGCTCGGTGCTCTCGGCGCTGTCGCCCAACGTCACCCTGCTGATCCTGTCGCGCTTCCTGCTCGGCCTGTCGGCCGGCAGCTCTACCCAGATCATTCCGGTGTACATCGCCGAGGTGGCGCCGCCGGAGCACCGTGGCAAGCTGGTGGTGCTGTTCCAGTTCATGGTGGTATTCGGCATCACCGTGGCCTACTTCACCGGCTTCGCCCTCGACGAGCACTGGCGCTGGATGTTCGGCCTCGGCCTGGTGCCGGCGCTGATCCTGCTGGCCGGCATGGCGGTACTGCCGGAAAGTCCGCGCTGGCTGCTGGTCAAGGGCCGCGAGGGCGATGCCCTGGCGGTGCTGGAACGGGTCCGTGGCGGCAAGGCCGCGGCCCAGGCCGAGCTGGCCGAGATCAAGACCGTCAGCAACGCGCCGGAAGGCAACTGGAGCGACCTCTTCTCGCCCTGGGTCCGGCCAGCCCTGCTGGTGGGCGCCGGCATCGCCATGTTCTCGCAGATCACCGGCAACAACGCCCTGATCTACTACGCACCCACCATCCTCACCCAGGCCGGTTTCTCCGACCAGACCGCGGTGCTGGCCACCGGCTGCAGCACCATCCTGGTGGTGATCATGACCGTGGTCGGCAGCTTCCTGGTGGACCGCATCGGTCGTCGTCGCTACCTGCTGACGCTGATTCCCGGCTCCATCATCGCCCTGGCCATCATGGGCTACCTGTTCCAGGGCGCTGGTCCCCAGACCGATGTCGAGCGCTGGACGGTGGTGGCCTGCCTGGCCGCCTACCTGATGCTCAACTGCGGCGGCTTCGGCGTCTGCATCTGGCTGATCAACGCCGAGGTCTATCCGCTGTTCGTGCGCGGCAAGGGCGCCAGCGTCGGTGCCTTCAGCCACTGGGGCTTCGACCTGCTGGTGACCCTCACCACCCTGAGCCTGGTGACCAAGCTGGGCGCCGCCCACACCTTCTGGCTCTATGCCGGGATTTCCCTGGTGGCGCTGCTGTTCATCTGGCGCCTGGTGCCGGAGACCAAGGGCAAGAGCCTGGAGCAGATCGAGCACGACCTGCGCGAGCGGCGCTTCTTCCCCTATCAGCGGAAAGGCTGAACGCAGCTTCCGGTGCCAGGTCGCAACAGGAGCGGAGATAGAACTCCGCTCCTGTTCGCCTGTGCCGGAGTCCTGCCATGCGCCCCCTCACCC
>CAUQPA010000085.1:0-10903 GCA_963519325.1 uncultured Pseudomonas sp.
GATCAACACTGGTCAGGAGCTGAACCTGGAATCGCGGCCGCCTCAGCCGTGTGGGGCTCTTTGTGGGCTCTGACCAATAGAAACAAGACAAATCTCAGCTATGGCGCGGGCTCCGTAGATCTAGTACGGGGATATAACTTCCCCGTACTGTATGACTCAGTTTTTAGAGGTTCGGATAGTTGCATACGCAGGATTGGGTGATAGCCTTCGGCGATCGATGTGGAGAGTTACCGTGGGCCAGTTGCTACCGAAGCAGGTGAAAGAGCTATCCGAACCAGGCGTCTATCAGGACGGCCGCGGCCTCATCCTGCGTGTGGCCAAGACCGGGGCCAAACGCTGGATCTTCAGATTTTCCTTCCGAGGTCAGCGGTATGACGTAGGGCTGGGTGGCTATCCGGCGGTCTCGTTGAAGCAGGCCCGGCTTGAAGCGGACAGGCGCCGACTGAAGATCGCGGAGGGGGCGCCTGAGTTACCGGGCCGGCGATCGCCTGCGGCTCAATCGCCGGCCGCGGGACCCGACCTCTTCGAGACCCTGGCCGGGCAGTACATCACCACCCACGGTGCTTCGTGGAGCCATGACCACCATCGTCAATGGGTCAGCTCCATGGAACGCTATGTCTTCCCGGTACTCGGTCGCCGGCCGGTCGCCGAGATCGATACCGACCTGGTGCTGCAGGTGCTCCGCCCGATCTGGGACAAGATCGAGGTCACCGCCGCGCGCATCCGCAACCGCATTGAGTCGGTGCTCGATGCCGCCCAGGCACTGGGTTTTCGCGAAGGTGCCAATCCGGCTCGGTGGCGTGGCCACCTCGACAAGCTGCTGCCCCGCCACGATCGCAATGTCACGCACCATCCAGCGGCGCCGGCGGAGAGCTGTCCATCCGTGCTGCATCGCCTGGATTCCCTGGACGGTCCAGCCGCCCGTGCGGCGGAGCTGCTGATCCTCACATCACTGCGCAATGCCGAGGTTCGCGAGGCACGGTGGGCGGAGTTCGACTTCGACGCAAGACGCTGGACCATCCCGGCGGAACGCATGAAGCGAGACAAGGAGCATATCGTGCCCCTGACGAACCGGATGCTGGAGGTGCTAGAGCAGCAGAAGGGTCAGCACGATACCTGGGTGTTCCCCAACGCCCGCGGTAAGAAACCACTGCCGGGCAACGCGATAGGCCGGGCGCTGCGGAAGATCAAGCTTGAGGGAGCGGTCCCGCACGGCTTCCGCTCGACGTTTCGTACCTGGGCAGCGGAGACCACCTCACACCCGAGGGAAATCTGCGAGAAGGCGCTGGCCCACAGGATTGGCTCCAAGACTGAGGCTGCCTACAACCGAGGCCCCCTACTCGAAAAGCGGCGCGCACTGATGAGCGACTGGGAGACATTCTTGGCGATGCCGGAGTTGCCAGGCTCGGAGGACGTTGCATCAGGCGTCCTGCAGGACGCCTGCAGGACGCCTAGCGTGATCTAGGAAGGCGGTGCGATCCCGTAGCGTGGGAGCTGGGACGCCTGCAGGACGCCTGCAGGACGCCTGCAGGACGTCTAGCGTGTTCTAGGAAGGCGGAGCGATTCCGTAGCGTGGGATCTGGAACGCCTGCAGGACGCCGGCGAAAAGGCGCCTGATCAGCCACGCGCCGCGCAAGACGCCTATGGGATGCATTATCTCGGCGGTGATTGATCGCGCCTGTGTGACCTGGAAACAAAAAGCCGGCGAAGGCGCCGGCTTTTGGGGAGTTGTGGCTACCGCCAGCGTGCTTTATGCCAGGCGTCTTTCAGCCACACCTCTGTTGCTACGTGTCAGTGCCCTTACAAGGGCGCTCCCCGTCGAGTAGCGCTTGGCGATTGCCTGCCTTGCAGGCTCGCCGTAGGCGTTGAGACGCCGCGTGGCAAGAAACTCTACGTTAGACAAGCCCAGCTCCTTGACGACCTCATGATCCGCCAACCCCCAACCGGCCAGGTCCTGAACACGAGCTGCCAGTTCCAACAGCTCGGCGACCGGACGCTCGGTGAGTACTGCGTCATTCACATCGCAATGGAAGCGATCGCGCTCAGCGACCGCACTGCAGAACGGGCAGGACGACCGATGACCCATGGAGCTCGACACCAGGTAAGGAAGGCGGCACCGGCGTGAGGAGCAGATACGGACCACGACCTCTTTGGAGCGGTACTCACGTGCGATCACCCAAGCGCGATCGATATGAAGCGCCTCGGTCGAAGTCGCCAGCGCTACCTCGCCTGCGGACCGGTATCCGGTGTAAACGCGATAGGCGGCCATGACTGCCTGGACATCGACATCAACGAACGGATTTTTTGCGGCCCGAAGGTACGCACACATGAACAATGTTGCTTCAACGACCTGGCCGGAGTTCGACAGCAGGCAGGCGCCACTTGGGAGGGGGCCGCTAGCCCCTTTGTACTCGACCCCAATCTGCTTACGCAGACGATTGACCTGCTTGGAGGTGTGATCGGTATGCACGGTGATGATGCTGCAGCGAAAGCCTGCCTGCACCATCTGCTGGGTCAAGGTTGCGTTGTCCATGTCTGCGGATCTCAAAGGGTGTTATCGGATTCCCAGGTTCAATAGCTGGGATTCATGACGCGAAGCAGTAGCTGAAGGGTGTCGCTGCGCTCACCGGCGGACTCACGCACCAGGCCGTCTCGTGCGGTGAATTTCACACGGCCCAGGGCGGCAATTTGGTTGCGCTGGCTGAAGGAGCTTTCTTTGAGCCAGCCGGCGTCTTTCTCGGATAGTCCCCAGAAGATTCGGCTCTCCAGCTCCGAGGTACGCAGATCCTCGCGGATCTCGCTAAGCACATTGGTTACGAGGCTGACGCTGTAGCTGTTCAACATGGCGCGGGGGGCACTTCCACCATCGCCGTGTACCAGGCTGATCTTGAAGACCGAAGCGGGCAGGCAGGCCAGCCGCTCAATGTCGGCTTCAGCTGCGGTGAGCAGCCACTTTCCGTCCTCAGTGCTGATATCGAAGAAGCGGTAGAGGGCGCTGTCCTTCGACTCGATCCACTCTTGAGCCGTCTCCAGCAAGCAACCCACTGGCGTCGCGGTGATCATCCCTGCTCTCCTTCCTGCTTGAGCAAAACGAGACGTCTCCACACGCGGAGGACGTCCTCTCCATAAGCCCTGGCGACACTGACCAGCTCTGGATTAGGGGTGTGATAACGCCCAATCAACAGCGCTAGGTCACCCCCTTGCTTTTGAAAACCGCAGAAGACTTTCGTGGCGGTCCGCACGTTGGTGCGTAGATCGAGCAGGTCCGCCGGGTCGCTGACCTCGCCCCCATTCCACCGTAGGCTGATCTGCATCGCTCCCACAGCAATTGCCCGGGTTCTGGGCAACGCTTCTCGGAGCAGTTTTTCTGCTTCTGCGCGAGTTCCCGGATGAAATCCCTTGCCGTCGATATTGAGAGCATAGGGATTGGGGGTGACCATCCGGCCCGCGTATTTTTTCGATTCAACCAGCGCAATTGCGTAAAGAAGCTCAGGTGACGGCCGACACCCTTGAGTCGAAGGCCTATCCCAGACAGTGCCAGTCAGGTCGAAGGCAGCTACCTGGCCGGGGACTGCACTGACAGCACAAAGCAGTGCTGCTGCTAGCCTCCCGAAAATAGCTCCAATATTCGCCACACCAGCCACCCTGCAAACTGCACCTCTAATGTGTGCATATTTTGTGCTCTGGTTCTCACTGTTTCAATAGAGCCATCTATCAATCGCCTCCTTAGGGGGCTAACTGGCCCCATTTCCGGGACGAACGGCGTGTACGCTTAAGGAACTCCTAATATTCGGTGATTTGCTTCACACAATAAGCGTTTTTGTTCGTCACCAGATTGACGGATAGCGCGGAGAGCGATGCCGTTTACGTTGATGGCGTCGTAAATTCGACACCATTCTGTGAGCATTTTCCCGTTCAGCTTTTGTACAGGGAATGGTGTAAATAAAATGCGCGTAAATGGCCGATAATTGGACCGATGTTCAGCGCACCACCAAGCCACGCGGGCGACCGCAATCGCCTCGTACAAGGAAGGGACCACCATGCACTACACACCCGAAGCCACTTCGCACGAAGCGTTCGTCACACGGGTTAAGGACCTCATGGATGCTAGAGGTCTGTCCGTTCAAAAGCTGGCCCTTGCTTTGAACGAAAACGAAGGGACTACGAAAAACATGCTCTACCGAGGTACGAGCTGTAACAGGGAGCGCCTTGTAGCGCTTGCCGGCGCGTTGGGAAGCACCGTCGAATACCTGGCGACAGGTGTTGGCGAGCCTGGCCAGACTTTGGAATCGGTCACCCTTATAGTCAGGTCGCTGCGCGAGCTGGCCTATGAGAAAGGCCTGCTTGGAGAGAAGCCTGACTTCGCCTCCGAAGGGACATTCCTTCGCACGTTTCCGCTGCCGCTTCAGTTGCTTCAGCGGTATGGCATCAGCCCGGGCAACGCCAGGGCTGCAAGAGTCGACACTGACGCCATGGAGCCATACATCAAGCCAGACGAGATCGTGGTCGTCGATATCGCAGACACCACGTTGACGGAAGGGAATTTCATCCTGACCCATCATGGGTCCGTCATTGTGCGCAGTGTCAGCCCAGTGAGTGATTTGATGAGCTTCAACGTCGCTAACGTCCGCTATTCCAGTATGACGTTTTCTCCTGAGGATCTTGCCAGCGGTGAGGCCAGAGTGCCCAAGGTCGTAGGTCGGGTGAGGTTCAAGATCTCTACGACGTCGCTTTGAGTAGGGCCTGATCCCTCTCGTCGGTCGGATCGCCTGGCGCGTGAAGGAAATGCGAGAACCTGAATGCGTGGCCAGGTCGTATTCGTTCAAGTTCCCGCACTGATCTCTCAACCAACTGCCCCCTAACCGGTTAGGTCGACGTTAAAGCTAGGACGCCTTCGGGGGCGCGGTGACACACTCGAGAGTTCTTCACCACGCTGCTGAAGGTCTGGTAGTGCGCCTGCCTCTCCAGTCTCCACTACTACCGCGACGGGGATCCTGCCGACCTCTTGAGAAGGCAATGGCGGCTTCGGCAGATCGTCGGCAGGTAGATCGCCTGGCGCTTCGCCGGCTCGCAAAGGGCCGGCGTCCAGCTTAGGCGCTATCAACCCGGGGGATGGGCTGGCAAAGCCCTCTACCGACATACCACGCTCGGCCATGAGTCCTAGGCTCGCCAACTCCAACAGGCGCTTCACCCGTTGCCGGCCCGGGAGCCTCAGCAGCTCGGCTTGAAGCATTGGAGCCGTACCGTCCCGAAATTTGACGTTCAGTCTCAGCGCAAGATCGTCCGGCGCATCGCTCATCTCCTAGCTCCCTTATCAGTGATTGAGCCAATACCCGAAGGCGTTGGAGATAACCGGCTCACTCGCGGCGAGAATCTTCGACAAGGGGAAGATCTCCTTCGCCGCGGCGCTATAGCAGGTGCCGCCGCCGCCACCGATCAAAACGAAGTCGATCGCCTCGCCATCGAGGAAGCGCATCTGCTGCTTCATGTTCGATAGCGCCTTGGGCACAACAGTCATGACCGCCTGATCCACGAATGGCTGCAGGTCCACCTTGCTGCCATAGAGCTGGATGTATGGCTTGCCCCGCTGCAAGGCAATCTCGATTTTGTCGCGACCAGGGCCCGGTCCGCCAAACTCTTGGGCGATCAAGAGATTGATAGCCTCAAGCAGAGCGCTCATTGCCTCCATGGACGAATCGCTGGAATCTCGAACGATATCCCCGCGGCGGAAGACCACCCAATCAACCGAGAAGAACCCTGGGTCCAGGACTAGGATTACGCCCTCATCAAGGTCGTCCGGGCTTTCGTAGGTGCTGTAGATATAGTTGAGGGTCCCAACCGGCTGCGGCAACACAGTGACCTTCTGGACAGTGATCTCACGCTGCGGCGCCACCTGGTGAACGCCCGTCAGCTGTGCGGTCAGCCGCTCGACCAGCTGCGAATTGCGCATCTGGCTGACCGGAAGGCCGGTGATGAGGTGGTCGATCTCCGTTCGACCGTCCCGGCACGCATCGCTGATCGACGCGTTGAACAGCGCTCGGTAGCTCTTCGAGGCGGGATAGTCTGCATGCAATTCCCGCGTGACCCCGGCTCGGCCGGCGCTTAGAAACGCCGCCCAGGGTTCGCCATCGAGAGTGACATAGTGCTCCCCCTCCTTGAGTACCGCGTTGCCATTGAGGCTTCCTAACGGCGCTGCCTGGGCAGGGGAGATGAATTGGCGTGGCAAGGTCTCGTCGGCATAGCCTTCGACCCGCTTGACGTTGGAGTAACCGATATCGAGGCCCACTACGTACGGAGCGGCGTTCTGGGATTTCTTACTCATGCGTGCACTCGCTTGAAAGGGTTCGCAACGCGTCACGTCCCGCAATGGTCAGCCAGGCGTCCTGGAGGACGCCTGGCGCAAGCACGCCCATGCAACAGCGCTGCCGTTCGTGCTTGAGGCGTCCTACAGGACGCCTGGCAGGGCATTTGCCAATCCCTACCCGCCTCTCAGGCGTCCTGTAGGACGCCTGCCGGTCAATTCGGGAGCACCTTGCTTCGCCCTCCTCTCCGTAGGCGTCCTGCAGGACGCCTACGGAGCACGTCGACCATTGCGGTGGGCAACGAGGCGTCCTACAGGACGCCTAGGACAAGAGTGCCTATCGCCTCTCTCTTTCTCTCTCCAATTCACGCCCTCGAAGGGCGCGAATTCGCTGAAGCCATGCGGCCTGGGAGTGCTTGAATGGTGTCACCTAGTACTGGCAAGGCATCCGTATGAGTTGTTGTTCGGGAATCGACTTTAACGCCATGAAATCTGCCAATAATTATTGACAACACATACGGATGAATTGCCTTTTTTGTGGCTCCGCGGGAGACCTTCACTTATCCATAATTAATGACAATACAAACGGATGAAGTGGTTTCTTGACTCTCGCTTCACAAGCGATATTTCTGCCCTATAAAGCCCGCGCGTAAGGGGGACCCAATACCAAAAATCTTTCGTCACTGATTAACATTGTCAATAGTAATTACAACCTTGGCGATTCCGTTCAAAATCGGCTCCAGGGCGCCCTTTGGGAACAGAGATACCGGTCATTTTCCCATAATTATTGACAATCTGAACGGATGTATTGGTCTGCCGAGCCTTATTGACCATGCATACGGATGTGTTGGGTTGATCGTTTACGCCCGTTCCGAGACGGTTTTCCCAATAGTTAATGACAATACAAACGGATGTATTGAGTTTGGGGATAGACGCCATTGGCTAACAGATTTTCCATTATTAATGGCAATACAAACGGGTGAGTTGGCATCGTAGCACAGGGGTATCTGACAACGGTCTAGCGCGAAACTGGTCAAGTCACCCTTTCCGGTGACGATCATACCCAAGGTTCACCGCCTCATTTCCCAATATTTAATGACAATACAAACGGATATATGGTTTTTCTCGCCGGAGCGTCCCATTTAGGACAGGGAAATGCATATTTAATGACAACCTATACGCGTTTATTGGTTTCTATGGAAAACGTAGATTTTTGACCCTGTTTTCACCCTCGTTCGCTAATGACAACCCGAACGGTCTCCTTGTAAATAGATAGGATATGACAATGACCCCTGCAATCGACCCCCAAGTCAGCAACGGCCCAATTTCACGTCTTTATGGGCTGGCTTTGACTTCACTGGACGAGGCGCACGAAGCCCTACGCGAAGAAGCGCTGCGGCTGAGGGATGAGTACTTCGAGGATGCCAAGGCAAGAGCCGATGGGAAGATCATCTATCGACTGATCGACGTGCGTGGCAATGGCAAAGGATCTGTGTCCATCGTCTGGTGCAAAGTCTTTTTCATAAAAGGTAGCAATGGCGCGAAGAAGCATGCGCGTACCCCCATCGCCAAGGGGTTGGGCTACACCTATGCGGCCACCCCAGTCACCATCGGAATGGATGCGTGGTTCGTCGAGCTATTCCATCTGTATGAGCCCAAGCTGGCCATGATCAGAGAACAGCTCCTAAACCTCGGCAAGGTGCGAAAACTGCTGCTGATGCAGCAGCGCAAGGTGAACGCCAATCCGCCGGTTGCTTAGTTGCGTTTCCAGAAGTACCGGTACGGTGATCCTTTTCCAGACAGCAAGGACCGGTTTATGAAACGTCCACCAGAAATGGATCACCCCGTCATCGTCGATCGTGTCGACCTGGACATGTGGGCCGACCTCTACTTTCAAGCCTATTGCGGCCAGCCGAACGCGGTGGCGCTATCAGACTTTCTCAAGCAGCCCTACGCCTACCTGCACGAGGCCGGCCTCCTACAGGTAGATCAGCAAGAGCCGGAGTATCCAGTCTTGCTGCCGGTCCGCACGGGCATCGCCCGGCAGATCCAGGATGAGTGGGCAGCGGAGCAAGAGACGAAGCTGGCGCGCAGCTCGGCGAGGCGGCATCTCACACTCATACGCGGTTCGATGCGCTGACACCGTGGTCGCCAGGAGGGTAACTGGAAAGGGGCCGGCAGCTTGCTGCCGGTAGCGGGACCCCGGCGCCTGCCCATGTTAAAGGTTCAACTCTGCCGGGCTGTACGATCGACGACCGGCATCGGGTGTGAATTACCATCCAGTCAGCAGCCGCGAGTGCCATCCTCTCTCTCTCAGAGTTGGGGGAAGACAGATGGCGGTACGGTCCGTAGCGCAAACAACGGTGGGCACTGGCCTCGTGGCGGTGGCATTTGCCATTGTCTGCGAAGGTGCCCGATGGCTTCATGCAGCCAGAAATGGACTGCTGCCTGCTGACCTCCCTGCGCCGTTTGATTCGGACCCTGTGATCGCCCTTCTCACCGCAGCCAGTTCCATCGCGACGCTGCTACCTGGCTGCATACTCATTGCTCGCCACACCGGTTAGCTGAAACCAGGCACCGGCGTGCGATCACCTTCCTGCACGAAAGAATCTTTCGCTTCGTCTTCCCTGCCGTCTGTCGGTGTCAAGCTTGCTGGATCGTTCCTCCCTGATTACTGTCTATTTATACAGTAACTCTAAAGGAGGCCATTCCATGTCCATTTCTCCCCGTATCCCTCGTCTCTGTCACCGCTGTCCCGATCGCTCTGTTGAGTACCAGAAGGTCATGGCTTCAGGGATTGAGCAGGTGGGCCGCTATGGACATGCTTGGTGATGAGCAGGACAGCTTCGAACAGCAGCAGTCCCTGTTTCGCCCCACGGAGCTGACGTACTGCCGCAACCTCGTGGATCTGCTGACCGAGGAGCTCGATCAGGTACGTCAGTGCCTGGGGCAATCCCAGCGTGCTAATCGTATTTTAGTCGCTGAGCGGGACGTCCTGACGGCGGAGGTACAGCGGCACCGACTGCGCTACGTCCAGTTCGTACAGGAAGAGAATCAACGCCACGTGCCCCGGGGTGACCGGCTCATTCCGGACGACCGCAACGATCCCCTCTCGCGTGCCCAGCGTCATATCCTGGGGCTGGAGTCGATGAACTCCGTCCTGCATGCAGACCTCTTCAAACTGCGTGCGCAGCTGCAGTTCCTGCTCACCGAGCGCGGCAGCACGCCGACGGCACAGGTGGTGCAGACGGGGGTGCAGCATGGATAACGCGGCCACCAATGTCGTGGCGCTCGACTCTCTGCTCGACAGTCGCCGTGTGTGGCGCGGGCAAAGTCCGCATGTGGACGACGCCAGCACCCAGCCAACCGGGCACTCCGCGCTCGACGGCCAACTGCCCCTCGGCGGGTGGCCTGATGCTGCCCTGACCGAAATCCTGAGCGCCCGGCCGGGCCTGGGTGAGCTGACGCTCGTCTGGCCGACGCTGGCGCGCCTGACCGCCGCCGGCGAACGCGTGGTGCTGATCGCCCCTCCCTACTTGCTCTACCCACACGCCTGGCTACAGGCCGGCGTCGACCTTGGCCGGCTGAGCGTCATCCATGTCCAGGGCAAAGACGTGCTGTGGGCGGCAGAACAGTGCCTGCGCTCCGGCAGTTGCGGCGCGGTGCTCTGCTGGCCCAGCAAGGCGGATGATCGCGCGTTGCGCCGGCTGCAGGTGGCCGCCGAAACCGGGCAGACCCTCGCCTTTGCGTTCCGCCACCAGCGTGAGGCGGTCAATGCATCCCCCGCGGCGCTGCGCCTGGTGCTCGACGGCTCGCCTCAGCAGTTGCGAGTGCTCAAGTGCCGCGGCGGCAATCCCCCTGTCGCCGCGCTGGCGCATCGAGTGTGGCATTGAAGGACGACCGCAATGAAATGGGCCTGCATCTACTTCACCCAGTTCGCATTGGACGGTGTGCTGCGTAACTGTCCTGATCCGGACGAACCCCTGGTACTGCTCCACGGGCCTATCCAGCGCAGGATCATCAAGGCGGCGAACCCGGCGGCCTTGTCGCTTGGGCTCCGGCCTGAGATGACCTATACCGCGGCTCAAGCGATCTGCCCGCAGTTTGCGACGGTCGAGTACGACGAGGGGGCACTACGGCGCCAGCACGAGCTGCTCGCCGCCTGGGCCTATGGGTTCAGCTCTCAGGTCAGCTTGCACTTCGACGACGCCCTGGTGCTTGAGGTGCAGTCGAGCCTGCCGCTCTTCGGCCCGTGGCCCCGATTCGAAGCGCGCCTGCGCCAAGAGCTCACGGCGCTGGGGTTCAGCCACCGGATCACCCTGGCGCCCAACCCGGTCGCTGCCCGGGTGCTGGCCAACGCCGGCGACAGCCTCAACGTGCGGGAAGACGCCGGCCTGGCCAGCGCCATGCGCACGCTGCCAGTAGCGCTGCTTGGCTTCGAGCCTGAGATCGTCCAGGCCTTGAGCCGCATGGGGCTTCGGCAGCTCAGCCAGGTGCTGGCGCTGCCTCGGGCGCAGCTCGCCCGGCGCTTTCAACTGAGTCTGCTGAACCACCTCGATCAGATGCTGGGCAGCAAGGTCCTGCCCCTGGAGTTTTTCCTGC
>CAUQPA010000086.1:0-10856 GCA_963519325.1 uncultured Pseudomonas sp.
GCCCGAGCACCTCCTCGATGGCCTGGAACACCCCTAGCTCCATCAGCATCAGCGCGATCAGCACATTGAACACCAGCCAGACCACGCGACCCGGATGGCTATGGGTGACCCGGGCGAAGAAGTTGGACCAGGCCAGGGAGCCGGCATAGGCGTTGGTCAGGTTGATCTTGATCTGGCTGACGATGACGAACAGCACCATGGCGCCCATGGCCCAGCCCGGCGACGAAAAGACGTAACCGAAGGCCACCAGGTACATCTGCGTCGGCTCGGCGGCGCGCTCCAAGGGGATTTCATGCTGCAGGGCGAGAAAGGCCAGGAAGGCCCCGGCGAGCATCTTCAGGGCGCCGGGCAGGATCCAGCCAGGGCCGGCCAAGAGCAACGCCGCCCACCAGCGGCGGCGGTTGGCGGCGGTCTTCTCGGGCAGGAAGCGCAGGTAATCGACCTGCTCGCCGATCTGGGTCACCAGCGCCAGGCCCACGGTGCAGGCGGCGCCGAAGGACAGCAGGTTGAAGGCCCCGGCCTCGCCCTCGCGCCCGGCGAAGGTGGTCCAGTCCGCCAGGGCACCGGGGTTCTTGGCGATGACGAAGGCATAGGGCAAGGCCAGCAGGATCAGCCAGAGCGGCTGGCTCCACAGCTGCAGGCGATTGATCAGGGTGATGCCGTAGGTGACCAGGGGAATGACGATGATCGAGCAGATCACATAGGCCAGCGCCAGGGGAATGCGGAAGTACAGTTCCAGGGCCAGCGCCATGATCGCCGCTTCCAGGGCGAAGAACAGGAAGGTGAAGCTGGCGTAGATCAGCGAGGTGATGGTGGAGCCGATGTAGCCGAAGCCGGCGCCGCGGGTCAGCAGGTCCATGTCCACCCCGTAGCGCGCCGCGTAGTAGCTGATCGGCAGCCCGGTGAGAAAGATCACCAGGCTCACCGCCAGCACCGCCCAAAGGGTGTTGGTGAAGCCGTAGCTGATCGCCAGGGCGCCACCGATGGCCTCCAGGGCCAGGAAGGAGAGGGCGCCCAGGGCGGTATTGGCGATGCGGAATTCCGACCATTTGCGGAACGACCGGGGGGTGTAGCGCAGGGCGTAGTCTTCCAGCGTCTCGTCGGCGACCCAGCTGTTGTAGTCGCGGCGGATCTTGGCGATGCGTTGCGTCCCGGTCTGCTGCACGGCACGGCTCCTGACGGTTCGGCGGTGGGCTCAGAGCCTGTTCGTCATCTGCTGCGCGTCGGCCAGACCGCGGTGAAAACGCCTGGTCCGGCTCTGGTTGGCGAAATGATGAACAGGCTCGTGAGGCAAGTTCCGTGCCCCGCTCTGGAGGCCGGAGGCTGACACCTCGGCGTGCAGCGCTCAAGCCATCCTGCTCCGCGCGGGCGCGCGCGAGACAGAGCATGCCCCAGGGCGTTGCAGCGGGCTGTACGTCAGATGACGTAGGCCCTTACGTCATCCTGCGTATGTTCCCCGGCGGCACCGCCGCCCCATCCTTGCTCCGCAGCGAAAACCCGCAGTCCTGGCCACCAGGGACGAACGGCAATCACCTAGAGGAGCGAGAAGATGCACAGATCATCGGGCGTGAAATCCAGCCTTCCCCGGCGCCTGGCGCTGGGCGCCGCGGCGTTGTCCCTGCTGGCGGCCAGCGTGTTCAGCCAGGGTGTGATGGCGGACGCCGCCAATACCACCGGCCTGGCAGTCACCGACACCACGGTCACCGTCGGCCAGTTGCACTCCGCCACCGGTACCATGGCCATCTCCGAAACCGGTGCCATCCAGGCCGAGCGCCTGGCCATCGAGCAGATCAACGCCCAGGGCGGGGTGCTCGGCCGCCAGGTCAAGATCGTCCAGGAAGACGGCGCCTCCGACTGGCCGACCTTCGCCGAGAAGGCCAAGAAGCTGCTCGAGGCCGACAAGGTCGCCGCGGTGTTCGGCTGCTGGACCTCGGCCTCGCGCAAGGCGGTACTGCCGATCTTCGAGAAGGACAACGGCCTGCTCTACTACCCGACCTTCTACGAGGGCCTGGAGCAGTCGAAGAACGTCTTCTACACCGGCCAGGAAGCTACCCAGCAGATCCTCTCGGCGCTGGACTGGCTGGCCAAGGAGAAGGGCGCCAAGACCTTCTACCTGGTGGGTTCGGACTACATCTGGCCGCGCACCTCGATGAAGATCGCCCGCAAGCACATCGAGAACGTGCTGCACGGCGAGGTGGTGGGGGAGGAGTACTACCCGCTGGGCGGCACTCAGTTCGGCTCCCTGACCAACAAGATCAAGCTGAAGAAGCCCGACGTGGTCTTCGCTGCGGTGGTCGGCGGTTCCAACGTGGCCTTCTACAAGCAGCTCAAGGCGGCCGGCATCACCTCCGCCAAGCAGAACCTGCTGACCCTCTCGGTGACCGAGGACGAGATGCTCGGCATCGGCGGCGAGAACATGGCCGGCTTCTACTCGTCGATGAAGTACTTCCAGACCCTGGACAACCCCAACAACAAGACCTTCGTCGAGGCCTTTAAGGCCAAGTACGGCAAGGACGCGGTGATCGGCGACGTGACCCAGGCTGCCTACCTCGGGCCCTGGCTGTGGAAGATGGCGGTGGAAAAGGCCGGCAGCTTCGACGTCGACAAGGTGGTCGCGGCCTCGCCCGGTCTGGAACTCAAGACCGCGCCGGAAGGCTACGTGAAGGTGCATGACAACCATCACCTCTGGAGCCGCTCGCGCATCGCCCAGATCCAGCCGGACGGCACCTTCAAGGTGGTCTACGAGTCGCCCGAGCTGATCGAGCCCAATCCCTTCCCCAAGGGCTACCAGTAGAGCGACTGGCAAACCTACTGCGCGTCCGCCAGGCGGGCGCGTGCAGTGCTCGGAATCCTCATGTACCGCTCGTACACTGCGGTTCCTGCGCGCCGCCCGCACCCGCCTGACAACCGCTCGCTACGTTTTGTCAGCCGATCTAAGCCGTGTCTGACCGGGGCCGCCCACGCGGCGGTCCCGCCCACCTCCGCGGGAGAGTCTCATGGAAAGCTTATCGGACTTCGGCGCGATCGCCGTGATGCAGGGCTTCAACGGCCTGTCGGTGTTCTGCGTGCTGCTGCTGATGGCGCTGGGCCTGGCGATCATCTTCGGGCAGATGGGGGTGATCAACATGGCCCATGGCGAATTCCTCGCCGTCGGCGCCTACACCACCTATGTCGTGTCCACGCTGATCCAGCATCATTTCCCCGCCTTGCAGCCCTATTACTTCTTCTTCGCCATCGTCCTGGCCTTCTTCGTCGCCGGCGCCATCGGCTGGCTGGTGGAATGGGCGATGATCAGCCGGCTGTATCAGCGGCCGCTGGACACCCTGCTGGCCACCTGGGGCCTGTCGCTGATCCTCCAGCAACTGTTTCGCTCGGTATTCGGCGCTCGTGAGGTGAGCGCCGAGATGCCGGAATGGCTGATGGGCTCCTGGAGCCCGACCGCCAGCATCGACATTCCCAAGAACGGCCTCTTCGTGATGGCGGTGACGGTACTGCTGACCATCACCCTGTTCCTCATGCTGTACCGCT
Organism: uncultured Pseudomonas sp.; assembly: GCA_963519325.1. Classification (GTDB taxonomy): domain Bacteria; phylum Pseudomonadota; class Gammaproteobacteria; order Pseudomonadales; family Pseudomonadaceae; genus Chryseomonas. Next base: position 3,529 of record CAUQPA010000086.1, read on the forward strand.
CGCGCTGGGGCCTGCAGGTCCGGGCGACGGTGCAGAACCGGCTGATGGCCCGTGCCGTGGGCATCAATACCCGGCGGGTGGACCGCATGACCTTCGCCCTGGGCTGCGGCGTGGCCGGGGTGGCCGGCGCGGCCTTCACCACCATCGGCTCCATCGGCCCCACCGCGGGTTCGCTGTACATCGTCGATACCTTCCTGGTGGTGGTGTTCGGCGGCGCGGCCAGCCTGCTCGGCACCATCGCCTCGGCCTTCGGCATCGCCCAGGCGCAATCGCTGCTGGAGTTCTTCCTCTCCGGCTCCATGGCCAAGGTGCTGACCCTGTCGGCGGTGATCCTCATCCTGATGCTGCGGCCCCAGGGGCTGTTCTCGGCAAAAGTCCGCAAGTAGGGAGCGCGAGATGAACAAGGCAATCGACAACCTGCTCGGCGGTCGCCAGGGTGCCCTCGGCCTGCTGGTGCTGGCCGCGCTGATCCTGGTGGTGTTCCCGCTGGCGCTGGATACCTTCCGCCTGAACCTGGTCGGCAAGTACCTGACCTATGCCTTCGTCGCCGTAGGCCTGGTGCTGTGCTGGGGCTATGGCGGCATCCTCAGCCTCGGCCAGGGGATCTTCTTCGGCCTCGGCGGCTACTGCATGGCGATGTTCCTCAAGCTGGAGGCCTCGGACCCGGTGAGCACCAAGATCCAGTCCACCCCCGGCATTCCGGACTTCATGGACTGGAACCAGATCACCGAACTGCCCTGGCTCTGGCAGCCGTTCCACAGTTTCGGCTTCACCCTGGTGGCGGTGGTCGCGGTACCGGCGCTGCTGGCCTTCATCATCGGCATGGCGATGTTCAAGCGGCGAGTCGGGGACGTCTATTTCTCCATCGTCACCCAGGCCATCGCCGCCATCCTGAGCATCCTCATCATCGGCCAGCAGGGCCTGACCGGCGGGGTCAACGGCATCACCGACCTGAAGACGGTACTGGGCTGGGATATCCGTCCGGACAGTGCCAAGGTCACCCTCTACTTCATCAACGCCGGACTGCTGTTCGCCTGCATCCTGCTCGCCCGTTTCGTGCTGGCGTCCAAGCTCGGCCGGCTGCTGGTGGCCATGCGCGACAAGGAAGAGCGGGTGCGCTTCTCCGGCTATGACGTGGCCAGCTTCAAGATCTTCGTGTTCTGCGTGGCCGCGGCCTTCTCGGCGGTGGGCGGGGCCATGTTCGCCCTGCAGGTGGGCTTCATGTCGCCGTCGTTCGTCGGCATCGTGCCCTCCATCGAGATGGTCATCTTCGCCGCCGTCGGCGGGCGCCTGTCGCTGCTCGGCGCGGTGTACGGCACCCTGCTGGTGAATTTCGGCAAGACCTACTTCTCCGAGTCCTTCCCCGAACTCTGGCTGTACCTGATGGGCGGGCTGTTCATCGCGGTGGTCCTCTACTTCCCCAATGGCCTCGCCGGTCTGTGGAAGAGCCATGGCCTGCCCCTAATCGCCCGCCTCAGACGCCAGCCGGCCCGTGCCGTCGCCGCCCCGACCAAGCCCACCGCCGCCAAGCCGTCCCCGCTGGAGACCACGCCATGAACACCAGTCCCGTCGGTTTTCAGCTGGCCAAGCCGGTGCTGGCCATCGAAGGCCTGACCGTCTCCTTCGACGGCTTCAAGGCGGTGAACGACCTCAACCTCTATGTCGACCGCAACGAGGTGCACGTGGTGATCGGCCCCAATGGCGCCGGCAAGACCACGGTACTCGACCTGATCTGCGGCAAGACCCGCGCCACCGCCGGCAGCATCGAATTCAACGGCCGCGAGCTGACCAAAATGAAGGAATTCGACATCGTCCGTGCCGGCGTCGGTCGCAAGTTCCAGAACCCCTCGATCTACGAAAACCTCACGGTGTTCGAGAACTTGGAGATGTCCTATCCCGAGGGCCGCAAGGTGTTCGGCGCGCTGTTCTTCAAGCGCAGCGCGGCAGTGGTCGCCCGGGTAGCGGAGGTGGCCGAGCAGATCTTTCTCGCCGACCTGCTGCACCAGCAGGCGGACCTGCTCTCCCACGGCCAGAAGCAGTGGCTGGAGATCGGCATGCTGCTGATGCAGGACCCGGAACTCTTGATGCTCGACGAGCCGGTGGCGGGCATGAGCGTGTCCGAGCGGTCCCAGACCGCCGAGTTGCTAAATCGCATCAGCCAGGGGCGCTCGGTGCTGGTCATCGAGCACGACATGGAGTTCGTCAAGAGCATCGCCCACAAGGTCACGGTGCTGCACCAGGGCAAGGTGCTGGCCGAGGGCAGCATGGAGGCGGTGCAGAGCGATCCTAAGGTCATCGAGGTGTACCTGGGGCACTGAAAACCTGTTCACGATCTGCTGCGCGTCGGCCAAACGACGTTGAAAATGCCCTGGAAGGCCAGCCCCGTCGGAATGCTCGTTTACCACTCGTAAACTCGAGCGCGAGTCCGATCCGCTTCCTCAGGCATTTTCGCGGGGCCGCCTAGGCCTTGTTTGTCTCTAGCTCGCGAGATCGTGAACAGGTTTTGAGACCCCGGCTATCCCCATTCACGCAGCCGATCACGGAGATCCCGGCCATGTTCACCATCCAGAACCTTGTCTCCGGCTATGGCCAGAGCCGCATCCTCCACGAACTCAGCCTGGACGTGGCGAAACAGGAAATCGTCGCCGTCATGGGGCGCAACGGCATGGGCAAGAGCACCTTCTTCCGCAGCCTCATGGGCATCCTGCCAAGCTGGAGCGGCACCGTCGCGGTGGACGGCCAGGATGTCTCCCGGCTTGAGACCCACCAGCGCGTCGAGCGCGGCATCGCCTACGTGCCCCAGGGACGGATGATCTTTTCCCACATGACGGTGCTGGAAAATATCCAGACCGGCCTGCCGGCCTCGGCCCGGGGCAGGGTGCCGGACGATCTCTATGCGCTGTTCCCGGTGCTGCACGAGATGCGCCAGCGCAAGGGTGGCAATCTCTCCGGTGGCCAGCAGCAACAACTGGCCATCGCCCGCGCCCTGGCCACCAATCCCAAGGTGCTGCTGCTGGACGAGCCGACCGAGGGCATCCAGCCCTCGATCATCAAGGACATCGCCCGCACCCTGAAGGAGATCCGCAGCATGCGTGACCTGACCATAGTAGTGTCCGAGCAGGTGCTGTCCTTCACCCTCGACATCGCCGACCGCTTCCTGGTGATCGAGAAGGGCCGCTTCGTGGTGGAGGAGACACGCGACAAGGTCGACGAGGCGACCATCAGCCGCTATCTGTCGGTCTGAGAGGCTGTTCGGGGTCGCTGGTTCGTCACGCATTGATTGCGGGCATTCCGGTGCGCCGTAGCGACCGCTCCTACGGGTATCGGCTCGCCTATAGGAGCAACCGCCTTATCGCTATGGATACACCGGTAGCGTGGAAAACGGCGCAGCCTTTTCCACTGGAGACTTGGTGGCAAGGGGGCGCCCTCACCCCCACCCACTCCCGAAGGGCGAGGGGGCTCTCCGAGCCCGCGTTCAGGTCCATCAGTCCCGGCAACATCGAGATAAACCGTGTACCTCACCTGTAGGAACGGTCGCTACGGCGCACCGGCAAGACCGCGATAGCGAACGTCCGCTGTCCGCTTGCTCGTGTGCTGTTTCAGACGATCGCTTCTGAAGCACAGCACGAGAATATCCCTCAGGACGCCCGGGCCAGCACCGCGTGCAGCAACACATTGGCGCCCGCGGCCAGGTGTTCCTGCTGGGCATCCTCCAGCTCGTTGTGACTGATGCCATCCTTGCAGGGCACGAAGATCATGGCGCTGGGCGCCACCGCAGCCAGGTAGACAGCGTCGTGGCCGGCGCCGCTGACCACGTCCATGCTGGCCAGCCCCAGGGTGTCCGCCGCGCTCCGTACCAGCCCGATGCAGTCGGCATCGAAGTGGCAGGGCTTGAAGTAGACGACCTGTTCCACGGCGACCTCCAGCCGCGCATCGCTGGCCATCAGCGCCGCGCAGCTGTCCCGTAGCGCCTGGTCCATGGCGGACAGCACTTCGTCGTCCAGCGCGCGCAGGTCGACGGAGAACTTGACCGTACCGGGGATGGTGTTGCGCGAGTTGGGCGACACCTGCATGAAGCCGACAGTGGCCCGCGCATGGGGGGCGTGGTCGTGGGCGATCTGGTTGATCCGCTGTACCAGCTGGGCGGCGGCCAGCAGCGCATCGTGGCGCTGGTTCATGGGCGTGGGACCGGCATGGGCCTCCATGCCGGTGACGACCACGTCGTACCAGCGCTGGCCGAGGGCGCCGGGAACCACGCCGATGGTCAGGTCGTGGGCCTCCAGGACCGGTCCCTGTTCGATATGGGCCTCGAAATAGGCATCGAACATCCCGTTGGGCACCTCGCCGGGCGCCTGGCTGCCGGCGTAGCCGATGCGCGCCAGTTCGCCGCCCACGGTCAGGCCGTCGATGTCCTCTTGCGGCAACACCTCGTCCAGGCCGAAGGCGCCACTGAATACGCCGGAGCCCATCATGACCGGGACGAAGCGCGAGCCTTCCTCGTTGGTCCAGGCCACCACCTCCAGGGGCGCGGCGGTGCGGATGCCGGCGTCGTCGAGGGTGCGTAGCACTTCCAGGCCGGCGAGGACGCCGAAGTTGCCATCGAACTTGCCGCCGGTGGGCTGGGTATCGATATGGCTGCCCATGGCGATGGCCCGGCGCGTTGGGTCGCTGCCTTCACGGCGGGCGAAGATGTTGCCGATGGCGTCCACCCGTATGCCCAGCCCGGCTTCCCGGCACCAGGCCACCAAGAGGTCACGCCCTTGGCGGTCCAGGTCGGTCAGCGCCAGGCGGCAGACGCCACCCTTGGCGGTGCCGCCGATCTCGGCGAGGTGCATCAGGGACTGCCAGAGGCGGTCGGAGTTGATCTGCAGGGTCATGGGTAGCTCCAGTCAGGACAGACGCTGGCCGGTCAGGCGACGGGCCAGGGCGATGAGGGAGAGATCGCTGCCACGCGGGCCGATCAGCGACAGCCCCAGGGGCGCACCTTCGACCTGCAGCAGCGGCAGGGAGAGTTGGGGACAGCCGGACAGCACCGACAGGCAGAGCAGGCGGATGGACAGGTTGCGGTAGTCCTCCAGCGCCTCGTCCGAGGTACTCAGCAGCGGCGCGACGTCGGGCATGGTCGGCAGTAGGAGCACGCCGTCCCGGCCGAGCAGTGCCTGGAATCTTTCGGTGAAGTCCTGCGCCGTCTGCCTGGCGGACGCGACCTGGCCGTCGTCGAGGGTCTGGGCCCAGGCCACGCGCTCCTTCACGCCCGGACCGAGCTGCACCGGATGGCGCGAGAGGAACTCACCCTGGTTCTCCCAGACCTCGCGGCCCTGGATGTGGCGGAAGGCCCAGTAGAGTTCGTCCAGGGGCAGCACCGCGCCCTTGACCGGGGTCGGCAGCAATTCGAGCTCGTCCAGCAGGGCGCGGGTGGCCTCGCGGACGCTGGGGGTGACCAGGGCCAGGAGGTCGGTCGCCAGCAGCAGTCGCGGCAGCGCTGGCAGGGGGCTGGGATCCGCGCCGAGCAGCACGTCGCCGACCCGGGCGAAGGTGTTCAAATCGCGGGCGAACCAGCCGCAGGTATCGAAGCTGTGGGCCAGCGGCATGCAGCCGTCCAGGCTGACGCGGTCGTGGGTGGGACGCAAGCCGATCAGCCCGCAGTGGCTGGCCGGTGCCCGTACCGAGCCGCCGGTGTCGGTGCCGAGGGCGAAGTCGCACAGGCCGTTGGACACCGCCGAGGCCGAGCCGGAGCTGGAGCCACCGGGAATCCTCAGGGGTGCGGCGCCATTGCGCGGCGTGCCGAAGTGGGCGTTCTTGCCGGTCATGGAAAAGGCCAGTTCATCGGTGATGACCTTGCCGGTGAAGCGGGCACCGGCCTCCAGCAACTGCCGGACGACCGGGGCATGGCTGGACTTGGGGCCGGACGCGGCCAGTTTGTGCGGATTGCCGCAGCCGGTGGGATAGCCGGCGACGTCGAAGAGGTCCTTGACGGCGAAGCTCAGGCCGCCGAGAGGGCCAGTGTCCGCGTGGGGCACGGGACTGGCGGGGTAGGGCAGGTAGCAGTGTGCGTAGGCGTTCATGGGGGCTCCGCAGGCGTTCGAACGAGATTCAGTGAGGGGCGCTGGGCGGTGCGGTCTGCGCCAGTTGCCAGCAGGCCGCGCGGTGGCCGTGGCCGAGCGGAGTCGCCTCCGGCACCGCCTGGTGGCAGTGTTCCTGGGCCAGGCCGCAGCGCTCGGCGAAGGCACAGCCGGGCGGCAGGCGGGACAGGTCCGGCGGGGCGCCGCCGATGCTGTCCAGGCGCTTGCCTTTTTGCAGGGCGCCTTCGCTACGGCTCTTCAGCAGCGCCTGGGTGTAGGGATGGCGGGGTCGGGTCAGCAGCACGGCCGCCGGGCCTTCCTCGACGATGCGCCCGGCGTACATTACTGCCATGCGGTCGGCGACTTCCGCGGCAGCGCCGATGTCATGGGTGACGAAGACGATGGACAGGCCCAGCTCGCGCTGCAGCTCGCGCAACAACAGCAGGATCTGGATCTGCACCGTGGCGTCCAGCGCCGTGGTCGGTTCGTCGGCCAGCAGCACCTGGGGATTGCAGGCCAGGGCCAGGGCGATCATGGCGCGCTGGCGCATGCCGCCGGACATCTCATGGGGGAAGGCGTCGAGGCGCCGCTCCGGGCTGGGGATGCGTACCCGTTCGAACAGCTGCAGGGCTCGCGCCCGGGCCTCGGCCTTGCTCAGCCCCTCGTGGCGGCGGATGGCCTCGCTGATCTGCTGCCCCAGGGTGTACACCGGATCGAGGGCCAGCAGCGGCTCCTGGAAGATCATGGCGACGCGCTTGCCACGCAGCCGGGTCAGCGCCTTGCTGCATAGGGCCAGCACATCTTCCCCGGCGATCTGCAGCCCGCCGGCATAGCGGGTGGTCTTTTCCGGATGCAGCCGCATCAGGGCGCGCAGCGTTACGCTCTTGCCGGAGCCGGACTCGCCGATCAGCGCCAGCACCTCGCCCTGGCCGACCTCCAGGGACACACCGTTGACCGCCTGGATGCGCTTGCCCGGCGGGTGAAACTCCACGTGCAGGTCACGCAGCTGGATGAGGGCTTCAGACATGGCTTGCCTCCGGGGTCGGGGTGGCGGCCAGGACGTAGCCCGAATTGGGCTCGTAGCGCAGGCAGGCCACGCTGCGTCCCGGCTCGGCCTCGGCGAAGCGCGGCGCGCGCTGGGCGCAGACGGCTTGCGCGTATTCGCAGCGGGTATGGAAACGGCAGCCGGACGGGGGCGCTATGGGATTGGGCGGATCGCCCGCCAGCGGTGCTTCCTCGGTCCGGTGCAGGGGATCGGTACTGGGC
>CAUQPA010000087.1:0-10778 GCA_963519325.1 uncultured Pseudomonas sp.
GAACGGCTTGGTCAGGTAGTCGTCCCCGCCGCATCTCAGACCCCTCACCCGCTCGTCCACGTCGGAGAGGGCGCTGAGCATCAGCACCGGAGTCGTGATGCCGAGGCCACGCAGGGTACTGACGATGGTCAGGCCATCGAAATCCGGCAGCATCCGGTCGAGGGTGATGATGTCGTGGCCGCCGGCGATGGCCGCGGCCAGGCCATCGCGCCCGGTGCTTTCCCAACGGACCTGATAATGCTGGGCCTGCAGTTCACTGGCGATGGCGTGGGCGGTCACCTCGTCGTCTTCGATGACCAATGCCTGGGTCATGGTTGCCTCTCGATCTGGCCGCCCCGGTCTGGCGGACCGCACACCCTAGGGAAATCGACCGGGCCGGTAAACTAAATTATTTTTCATCCGACCTCACGCAGGCGCAGCGCGCCCGCGGTCTATGATCGGTCCTTTCCAACAAGAGTACCTGCCATGTTCCCACGTCTGCCCTCCCTCGCCCTGGGCGCCCTGCTCCTGGCCTCCAGCACGCCGCTGCTGGCCGCGCAACCCACCACCCTCACCATCCTGAGCTCGGGCGGGATCATGGGTGCCATCCGCGAAGTCGCGCCGGTCTATGAGAAGGCCACGGGCGTCAAACTGGAGATCGCCGCCGCGCCGTCCATGGGCGATACCCCCCAGGCCATTCCCAATCGCCTGGCGCGCAAGGAGCCGGCCGACGTGGTGCTGATGGTGGGCTCGGCGCTGGACAAGCTGGTCGCCGATGGCCAGGCCCTGAAGGACAGTCGCGTCGACCTGGGCCAATCCTTCATCGCCATGGCGGTGCGCCAGGGCGCGCCCAAGCCGGATATCTCCACCATGGACGCCTTCAAGAAGACCCTCGAGAACGCCCAATCGGTGGCTTACTCCGACAGCGCCAGCGGCGTCTATCTGTCGCGCGTGCTCTTTCCGCGCATGCAACTAGGCGAAGCCTTCACCGCCAAGGCCCGCATGATCCCGGCCGAGCCGGTCGGCGGCGTGGTCGCCCGCGGCGACGCCCAGCTCGGCTTCCAGCAACTGAGCGAACTCAAGCCGGTGCAGGGCATCGACATCGTTGGCCTGATCCCCGACCAGGCGCAGAAGATGACCCTCTACTCGGGCGCCGTGGTCAGCCACAGCCAGCATCCCGACGCCGCCCGTGCGCTGCTCAAGTACCTGGCCTCCAAGGACGCGGCCAAGGCCATCGAGGACAGCGGCCTCAAGCCCATCCCCGCGCAGTGAGCCCAACGGGGGTCGCCGCCACGGCGACTCCCCGCCGCGCCTGGCGCTACCACAGCGCCAGGTCGTAGGTCAGATACAGCCGATTGCTGTCCCGCCCGCGGGCGAAGTCCGCCCGATAGACATAGTTGCGCAGCTTGGCCCCGAAGCCCTTGAGCGGGCCCTTGGGCACCACGTAGGCCAACTCCACGTCGCGCTCCCACTCATGCAGGCCCGCCTCGCCGGAGCGGCCGTTGTCCCCGCTGATGTAGCGCGTCATGAAGGTGAGTCCCGGCAGGCCGAGCGTCTTGAAGTCGTACACGTAGCTGAGCAGCCAGCTGCGCTCGTCTTCCTCGATGAATTTGCCGATGCCGACGTTGCTGAAGGAATAGACGGTGGCGCCGCTGATGTAGGGCAAGCCGGCCTCGCCGCTCAGCCGCTGCAACCCCGCACCGAGCGTATGGCTGCCATGGGTATAGGTCAGCTGGCCACTGAGCATGTCGTTGTCGATCTTTCCGGAATAGGCCGAACCCGTGTCACGGCTCTTGAAATAGCGCAGGTCGCTGGTCAGGACGCCTCCGGCCAGCGGCAGCTGATGCTGGATGCCGGCGAAATCCTGCCGATAGAAATTGTCCAGCTCGCCATGGAAATAGCTGAGCCTGAGGGTCTTGCTGACCTGGTAGTCCGCGCCGGCGAAGCTGAAGTCGCCGGATCGACCGCCGCTGTAGCCATCGGCGAACAGCCCATTGCTGTCGGTGGAATCGCGCAGCTTGAATCTGTCCAGCTGCCCCAGGGTCAGGCTCAGGCCCTCGATGTCGTCGCTGGTCAGCTGGGTGCCCTGGTAGGTCTGGGGCAGCAGGCGAGCATCGTTGTAGACCAGCACCGGCGTCTTCGGCAGCAGGGTGCCGTGCCTGACCACCGTCTTGCCCAGCCGCGCCTTGGCGGTGGCACCGAGCGAACTGGCCTCTTCCGCGGCGCGCCCATCGCCATGCACCGGCAGCAGGCCGGTACCACTGCGGCCGGGTCCGGAATCCAGGCGCAGCCCCAGCAAGCCGAGGGCATCCAGACCAAAGCCCAGGGTGCCCTGGGTGAAGCCCGAGCGGTAATCCAGCAGGAAGCCCTGGGCCCATTCGGTGCGTTCGCTCTTGGCCGTGGCGGCGGCGCGGGCGCTCAGGCCCTGCTCATCGCGGAAGTTCTCGTTGAAATAGACGTTACGCACCTGCAGCTTGAGTGTGCGGTCGTCGAGGAAGCCAGCGGCGTCGGCGAACGGCAGGCAGGCGCACAGGGCAGCGCAACCGGCGCCACTCGAGAGGAGTCGGGTCATGGAAAGGCTCTTGTTGTTGTAGGAAGACGGTTCCGCTGGCCCGGCGCGCGAACGCGCGCCGGACCGGGATTTCAGACGAAGAAGGAGATGGCGCCGGTCAGCAGGGCGATGGCGGTGATAACCAGGGAGGTCAGGACGGCCCATTTGACGGTGGCCTTCTGGAAGTCACCGATGTCGCGGTCGACCATCCCCACCAGCAGCAGGGTGGAAGCCACCAGCGGACTCATCAGGTGTACCGGCTGGCCGAGCACCGAGGCACGGGCGATCTCCACCGGGTCGATGCCATAGGCCGCTGCGGCGTTGGCCAGGATCGGCACCACCCCAAAGTAGTAGGCATCGTTGGACAGCACGAAGGTCAGCGGCATGCTGGTGATGGCCACCACCAGGGGGAACCAGTGGCCCCAGGACGGCGGGATCCAGTCGACCAGGGTCTGCGCCAGGGCGTCGACCATCTTGGTGCCGGAAAAGATGCCGGCGAAGATGCCCGCGGCGAACACCAGCAGCACCACGGTCATGGCATTACCGGAGTGCGCCAGGATGCGCTCCTTCTGCAGCTCCAGTTGCGGATAGTTGATCATCAGCGCCAGCACGAAGCCGATCATGAACAGGATGGCGGCGTGCATCACGCCCATGACCAGGGCGGTCATCACGGCGATTACCAATACCAGGTTGACGTAGGCCAGCCGCGGCCGCTTGGTCGGCGAATCGCCGAGGATCTCCTCGATATAGCACTTGCCGCCGTTGGTCCCGCCGCTCGCCAGGCTGACGTTGCCGATGCGGGCGCGCTCGCGGCGGCCGAGCAGGAAGGCGGTGAACACCACCCAGGCGCCGCCGCCGATCACCGTGGGCAGCATGGGGATGAAGTAGGCGGTGGCGTCCAGGCCCAGGGCGGCGATGGCCCGGGTGGCGGGGCCGCCCCAGGGACTCATGCCGCTCATGATGCTCAGCGAGAGCATGGAGACGGTCGCCAGCACCATGGGATTCATGCCGATGCGCTTGTACAGCGGCAGCATGGCGGCGCAGGTGATCATGTAGGTGGTGGTGCCGTCACCGTCCAGGGCGACCAGCAGCGAGAGCAGCGCCGTGCCGATGGCGATCTTCACCGGATCGCCGTTGACGCGCTTGAGGATCTTGCGGATCAGCGGATCGAACAGACCGGCATCGATCATCAGGCCGAAGAAGAGGATGGCGAACAGCAGCAGCGCCGCCGAGGGCGCCACCATCTTCAGGCCGTCGAGCATCATCTTGCCGGTGGTGGGGGCGAACCCCCCGATCAGGGCGAAGACGATGGGCACCACGGTGAGCGCCACGATGGGCGACAGACGTTTGCTCATGATCAAGTAGGTGAAGGTCACCACCATGATCAGACCGAGAAGCGCGAGCATAGGCTTATCCTTTGTTTTTGTTGTGGGTCTGGCCAGCGGCGGGCCAGCCGATCCCCTCCTCCGGCCAGCTGACGACACGGAGGGGGGGCTACAGCGGTAGCGCGGTTACAGCGATCAGGCGTGGGGACGGACGTCCGGCGCGCTCCACTCGGGGGCATCCGGCACCGCCACGGGCTCGGCCTTGCCGTTGGCCAGGGTGCGCAGCAGCTGCTCCCGGTCACAGGCGCCTTCGGACAGCGAGATCACCACGGTGGCCACGGCGTTGCTGGCCAGGCTGGTCAGGGCCCGGGCTTCGGACATGAAGCGGTCGATGCCGATGAGCAGCGCCAGGCCGGCCAGGGGAATGTCGTGGATCACCGTGAGGGTCGAGGCCAGGGCGACGAAGCCGCTGCCGGTCACCCCTGCCGCGCCCTTGGAGGACAGCAGCATGATCGCCAGCATGGTCAGGGTCTGACCGACGGTGAGGTCGATGTTGCAGGCCTGGGCGATGAAAATGGCCGCCAGCGACAGGTAGATGGCGGTGCCATCCAGGTTGAAGGAGTAGCCGGTGGGCAGCACCAGACCGACCACGCCCTTCTTGCAGCCCAGGCCTTCGAGCTTCTGCAGCATGCGCGGCAGCACCGGCTCGGTGGACGAGGTACCCAGCACCACCAGGAATTCCTCGCGGAAGTAGCGCAGGAGCTTCCACAGGCTGAAGCCGCGCGAGCGGCACAGGGCGCCCAAGACCACGAAGACGAAGAAAGCGCAGGCGATGTAGAGGGTGGCGATCAGCTTGGCCAGCGACCCCAGGGAGGTGATGCCGTACTGGCCCACGGTGAAGGCCAGAGCGCCGAAGGCACCGATCGGGGCGAAACGCATCAGGTAGCCGAAGATGCGAAAGACCATCTGCGAAGCCGACTCCAGCACGTCCAGCACCGGCTTGCCGCGCTCGCCCATGGCGGACAGCGCGAAGCCGCAGAGCACGGCGATGAACAGCACCGGCAGCACCTCGCCCTTGTTGAACGCCCCCATGAAGGTGTCCGGGATGATGTGCATGAAGAAGTCGACCACGCTGAGCTTGGCCGCGCTCGCCGTGTACTGGGCGATGCTGGCGGTGCTCAGGGTCGCGGGATCTATGTTCATGCCCACGCCGGGCTGGAACAGGTAGACCGCGCCGAGGCCAATGAACAGGCTGAGCACGGTGAGCACCAGGAACAGCAGCAGCGTCTTGCCCATCAGCCGACCCAGGGTGCTCTTGTCGGTCATGCCGGCGATGCCGGTGACGATGGTGCAGAACACCACGGGGGCGATCATCATCTTGATCAGCTTGATGAAGGCGTCACCCAGGGGCTTGAGCGCCACGGCCTGTTGCGCCCAGAAGTGACCGACCAGCACCCCGAGCACCACGGCGCAGAGGATCTGGAAGTACAGCGATTTGGCAAGTTTCATGGGGCATCACCGTTTATTGAAGTTGTGCGGATGCGCTGGTGGGGGGTGAGGTGCTACGTCAGCCGGCGAGCCTCCGCGCGGTGGGCGCGTAGACGTGGCCGGCGAACAGACGGCGCGCGGTCCGGACGACCGAGGCCTGGATGGTAGTGCCGTCCGCGCCGCCGCGCGACAGGACGACGTCGATACCGCCGCTCGGATGCTCCAGGCGGACGTGGGTCAGGTCACCCGCCGACTCGCCCAGCAGCTCCATCACCACGGTCTCCGGGATGACGCAGGCGGTGGCCAGGCCGATGGAGCCGGTGATGGCCAGCGCCCGGTGGCAGCTGTGCGGCATGAAGTAGCGTACCTGCAGGGTGCCCCCCTGCTGCGGCTGGGAGACCAGCACCGGCTTGGGAATCACCTTGCCGCTGACATCGCCCAGCCCCATGGCTCGGCCGGCCTGGAGCCGCAGGGCTTCCAGTCGCGCCAGCAGCGCCGCGTTGGCGTCCAGATCGGCCGGGCGCTCGCTGCCGGTGACGCCCAGGTGACGGGCTTCGACGATCATCATCGGCATGGCCATGTCGATGCAGGTCACCGGCACGCCGTCGAAGACGTCGGTGGCCTGGCCGGTGGGAAAGAGCTGGCCGGTCTTGCTGCCGACGGCGTCGAGGAAGGTCAGCTGGACTGGCGCGGCGGTGCCGGGCACGCCATCGATGGCGGTATCGCCCTCGTAGCGCACCTGGCCACCGGGGGTATGCACCAGGGAGTCGACGAAGCTGTTGGTGTTGAGGTTGCGGATGCGCACCAGGGTCTTGCCCTCGCGCGCCTCGACCAGGCCCTGCTCCACCGCGAAAGGACCGACGGCGCAGAGCATGTTGCCGCAATTGGGCGCGGTGTCGACGCGACGCTCGGCGACCATTACTTGGACGAAGAGATAATCCACGTCGGCGTCGGGATGGCTGGAGGGGCTGATGATGGCGACCTTGCTGGTCTGGGGGCTGCCGCCGCCGATGCCGTCGATTTCCAGCTCGTGGCCGGCGCCCATGAGGTCGATCAGCATCTCGTCGCGCATGGCGGGATCGCTGGGCAGGTCGCTGGCATGGAAGAAGGGGCCCTTGGAGGTACCGCCCCGCATGAGAACGCACGGAATACGTTGCATGACTGCTGACTCTTGTTGATCAATAGCGGTTATTGATGTTCTGTGAACAAGATTGGCAGTCCTGGATAAATCTATCCAATGCAAATATCGTCACTATTATTCCACTTGGATAATCAATTTTCGACCCATCTGGCCAGAGGCCTTCCATGGATTACGAGCTGCAAGACATTCGATCTTTCGTGAAAATCGCTGAACTGGGCAGTTTCCACGAGGCCGCCGATGCGCTGCACCTGTCCCAGCCCGCCCTGAGCCGGCGCATCAAGAAACTGGAAGACGGCCTGGGGACGCCCCTGCTCGAGCGCACCACTCGTCGGGTGGGCCTAACCAGCGTGGGCCGGGATTTCCTGCCCAAGGCGCGCCGGCTGCTGGACGACTTCGAGGATTCCATCCTCAGCATTCGCGAGCTGGCCGAGCGCCAGACCGGCCAGGTCACCCTGGCCTGCATCCCTACGGCGGCCTTCTACTTCTTGCCCTCGGTGATCCGCCAGTACAACGAGCAGTACCCCAAGATCCGCATCCGCCTGCTCGACCTCAGCGCCAACGATGGCCTGGAAGCCGTGCTGCGCGGCGAGGCCGACTTCGGCATCAACATGCTCAGCGGCCAGCACCCGGACATCGAATTCGTGCCCCTGGTACAGGAGCAATTCGTGCTCGCCTGCCGCCGCGACCACGCCTTGGCCGAGCGCGGTTCGGTCAGTTGGGCCGAGCTGGTCGAGCATCGATTGATCGGCGTCGGTCGCCTGAGCGGCAACCGGGTGCTGCTCGACCATGCCCTCTCCGCGCGCGGCATCCGCCCGAAGTGGTTCTACGAGGTCCAGCACCTGTCCACTTCGCTAGGCATGGTGGAGGCCGGACTGGGGGTCTCGGCGATGCCCAGCCTGGCCATGCCGGATGCGGATCACCCCACCCTGGTCAGCGTGCCGCTCACCGAGCCGGAGGTGACACGCACCCTGGGCCTGGTCTCCCGGCGGGGGGCCTCGCTGTCGCCCGCCGCGGAAAAATTCGTCGCCATGCTGCTGGGCCAGTGGCAGATCGAACAGCCCTAGCTCGGGCTAAGGCCGCCGCGGTGCCCTGATCCGCGGCGGCCAAGCGCCAGTATCCAGTGAACGTCACGCCCGATCGGACGGTCTGTTGGCTGCAACAACTGGTTACGGTCCGATCGCCATGTCCCTTGCGAGCCTCTCGCCATCACCCGACCGCCGCCGCGCCTTCCACTCGGGATGCCTGGCGCCGCTCCTCCTGCTGCTGACTGGCTGCTCGCCGCTGCAGCATGGCTTTCTCGCCCCGGCGGGCCTCGCTGCCGCTGGCGAACGCGACCTGCTGCTGTGGATCGTCGGCCTGGCCCTGATCGTGGTGCTGCCGGTGATCCTGCTCACCCCGCTGATCGTCTGGCGGTACCGCCACGGTAATGACCGCGCCGCCTACCGGCCGCGCTGGGAGTTTTCCTGGCTGCTGGACGTCTTCGCCTGGGGCGTGCCGGCGCTGGTGGTGGTCGCGCTGGCGGTGCTGGTCTGGACACGCACCCACAGCCTCGACCCCTATCGCTCGCCGACGCCCGGCGAGGCGCCCCTGGAGGTCCAGGTGATCGGCCTGGACTGGAAGTGGCTGTTCCTCTATCCCGAACAGGGCATCGCCAGCGTCAATGAGCTGGTGTTGCCAGCCGGTCGGCCGGTACAGCTCAGACTCACCAGCGATACCGTGATGCAGTCCCTGCTGCTGCCGCGCCTGGGCGGCCAGATCTACGCCATGGCCGGCATGCAGACCCAGCGCTTTTTGCAGATCCCGGCCCCCGGCCAGTTCGAGGGCCGCAACGCCCAGTACAGCGGCGAGGGCTTCCAGGACCAGCACTTCCCTATCCGGGTGCTGGAACCGAACGACTTCCAGGCCTGGACCCAGCGCGTGGGCCAGGCCCGCGCGGCCCTGGACTGCGCCCATTACCAGGTGCTGGCCCGCCCCGGCACCCTGGAGCAGGCCGCCGAGCTGCGCCTGACCCAACCCGCCCTCTTCGCCTGGGTGCTGGCCCGCTATCGCCAGGACCCGGTGCCCGCCTGCGACACCTTCAAGGGAGCCGCCCATGACTGAATCCTCGGCGCTCTGGCACCTGCTGTTCGGCCGCCTGGGCTATGACGCCCTGCCCTTCTACAGCCTGATCGCCACCTGCGGTGCCAGCGTGGTGATCCTCGGCGCCCTGGTCACCGCCGGGGTGATCACCTGGCTAGGCAAATGGCGCTACCTCTGGCAGGAGTGGTTCACCAGCCTGGACCACAAGCGCATCGGCATCATGTATGTGGTGCTGGCCCTGGTGATGTTCAGCCGCGGCGTGGTGGAAGGGGTGATGATGCGTACCCAGCAGGCCCTGGCCGTCGATGCACCCGGCTATCTGCCGCCCGAGCACTTCGGCCAGCTGTTCAGCACCCACGGCACCATCATGGTGTTCTTCGTCGCCATGCCCTTCCTCACCGGGCTGATCAACTTCGCCATGCCACTGCAGATCGGTGCGCGCGACGTGCGCTTTCCGCTGCTCAATGCCATCAGCCTCTGGCTGACCGTGGCCGGCGCGGCGCTGGTGATGGTGTCCCTGGTGCTGGGCCGCTTCTCCACCGGTGGCTGGAGCGGCTATCCGCCCTATACCGGCGCCGAATACCAGCCCGGCGTCGGACCGGACTACTGGATCTGGGCGCTGACTCTGAGCTCCCTCGGCAGCACCCTTACTGGCCTCAACTTCGCCGTCACCCTCTACAAGGAACGAGCGCCGGGCATGCGCCTGTTCCATATGTCGCTGTTCAGCTGGACGGCGCTGTGCACCAGCATCCTGATGATCTTCGCCATGCCACCGCTGACCGTGGCCACCCTGCTCCTGGCCCTGGACCGCTACCTGGACTTCCACTTCTTCACCAACACCCAGGGCGGCAACCTGATGAACTACATCAACCTGTTCTGGCTGTTCGGCCACCCCGAGGTGTACATCCTCATCCTGCCGGCCTTCGGCGTCTTCTCCGAGGTGTTCTCGACCTTTTCCACCAAGCGACTCTACGGCTACCACTCGCTGGTCTGGGCCACCCTGGTGATCGCCGTGCTGTCCTTCACCGTCTGGCTGCACCACTTCTTCACCATGGGCCAGTCGCCGAAGATCAATGCCGTGTTCGGCATCGCCACCATGCTCATCGGTATTCCCACCGGGGTGAAGATCTACGACTGGATGGCGACCATGTTCCGTGGCCGCATCCGCCTGACCACGCCGCTGATCTACGCGGTGATGTTCATCATGCTGTTCGTCATCGGCGGCCTCACCGGCATCACCCTGGCCACGCCACCGGTGGACTACCAAGTGCACAACACCGTCTACCTGGTCGCCCATTTCCACAATATGCTGATCCCGGGAATGCTGTTCGGCATGCTGGCGGGCTACCACTTCTGGTTTCCCAAGGCCTTCGGCTTCCGCCTCGACGAGCGCTGGGGGCGCATCGCCGCGCTGAACTTCGGTCTGGGCTTCGTCCTGGCTTTCATGCCGCTGTACGTGCTGGGCGCCTCCGGCCTGCCGCGGCGTAGCCAAGCCATCCACAACCCCGACTTCGCCCCGCTGCTCTGGGTCGCCGAGGTGGGGGCGGTCCTGCTGCTCGCCGCTTTGGCGAGTCTGGTGATCCAGCTGGTGGTGAGTATCCGCCACCGCGACCAGGCACGGGTACCAGTGGGCGATCCCTGGAACGGCCGCACCCTGGAATGGGCGGTCGCCGCGCCGCCGCCGGCATACAACTTCGCCGTGCCCCTGCCGATCAACGACCGCGATCCCTTCACCTGGCTCAAGGAACAGGGCCTGGCCTATGACCGGCCGCGCACCTATGCCGACATCGAGCTGCCAAAGAACAGCGCCGTACCGGCCATCGTCGGGGCAGCGGGCTTCGCCTGCGCCTTTGGCCTGGTCTGGCACATCGGCTGGCTGGCGGTGCTCGGCCTGGTGGTGGCCTGGGGCGCGGTGATCGTCCGCAGCTTCCAGCGCGATACCGAGCGACTGATCTCGGCGGCGGACATCCGGCGCGAGCATGAGGCCTGGCTGGACTTGGTCGCCGCGACCCGCCCGGTCAATCGCGACGAGGAAACCACCCCCGGCAATCGCGGCCTGGCGGAGATGGGTCCATGAGTCCGCGCGATATGAACCACGCCGGCCTCAACGTCGGCGCCACCGATCATGCCACCCACGCCGAGGCCGAGTATTCGTTGTTCGGCTTCTGGATCTTCCTGATGAGCGACGCCCTGTTCTTCGCGCAGCTCTTCGCCA
>CAUQPA010000088.1:0-10772 GCA_963519325.1 uncultured Pseudomonas sp.
CTTGCGCAGGGCAGCCAGCACCTCCAGGCCCGAGCGGCGCGGCAAGCCGATGTCGAGCACCACCAGGTCGAAGGGGTCGGTTTCCAGCGCGGCCTGGGCGGCCTGGCCATCGGTGACCCAGTCGACCGTGTCGCCTTCCAGGGCCAGGCCGGCACGGATCCCGTCACCCAGCAGCATGTCGTCTTCGGCCAGCAGTATTCTCATCGGAGTTTCCCAGGCGGTGGATCGGTTTTACCGCTCCGGGCCTGCCTCGGCAAGAGCGGTGACCATCCCCGGGATGGTCAGGAACAAGCTTAGGCCGAGGCGCTTAAGGACGGATTAACGCAGGCGGCGCTCAGGGTCGCTGGGCGCTTACCCGCCAGACGATGTTGCCGACGTCATCGGCCACCAGCAGCGCGCCGCGACCATCGTTGACCACACCGACCGGGCGGCCCTGGGCTTCTTCCCTGGCATTGAGGAAGCCGGTCAGCAGATCGCGGGGCGGCCCGCTGGGCCTGCCGTTCTGGAAAGGCACGAAGATGACCTTGTAGCCGCTCTTAGGATCGCGGTTCCAGGAGCCGTGCTGGCCGACGAACAGGCCCTGGCGGAACGCTGCCGGCAACCGGGTATCGGCGCTGGCGAAGGCGAGGCCGAGGGAGGCGGTATGGCTGCCGAGGGCGTAGTCGGGGGTGAGCGCCCGGGCCACCAGGTCCGGTCGCGGCGGCTGGACCCGGCGGTCCACGGTCTGGCCCCAGTAGCTGTAGGGCCAGCCGTAGAAGCCGCCGTCCTGCACCGAGGTAGCATAGTCGGGGACCAGGTCGCTACCGATCTCGTCACGCTCGTTGACCACCGTCCATAGCGTGCCGGTGGTGGGCTCCCAGTCCAGGCCGTTGGGGTTGCGCAGGCCGGTGGCGAACAGCCGTTTCTCGCCAGTGGCGCGGTCCAGCTCCCAGATCGCGGCCCGGCCCTGCTCGAGGTCCAGGCCATTTTCGCCGACGTTGCTGTTGGAGCCGACGGTCAGGTAGAGCTTCTTGCCATCGCGACTGGCGATGACGTTCTTGGTCCAGTGGTGATTGATGCCCGCCGGCAGCTCGGTGACCGTGACCGGCTGGCCTTCCAGCCGGGTAGCGCCTGGCCGGTAGGTGAAGCGCACCAGGGCATCGGCGTTGGCGACGTAGAAGTCGTTGCCCACTAGCACCATGCCGAACGGCGAGTGCAGATGCTCGGCGAAGACGCTGCGGGTTTCGGCGATGCCATCACCGTCGGCGTCCCTGAGCAGGGTGATGCGATCGGCGCTGGGGACGGCGGCCCCGGCCTTCTTCATGAACAGGCCGGCGATCCAGTTCTTGAGGCCGGGAAAGCCGTCGCGCCTGGGTGCGTTGCTTTCGGCCACCAGGACATCGCCATTGGGCAGCACATAGAGCCAGCGCGGATGGTCGAGGCCGCTGGCGAAGGTCTGGACCTGGGTACCCGGCGCAGCGGTGGGTCGTCCGCCCTCGGGCCAGCCCACCGCGGGCGCCACGTTGATGGTGGGCACCAGGGTCTCGTGCGGCTCCGGCAGCGTCGGCGTGGGGCCATAGCCGGCTGCCTGCTGCAAACGGGCGGTCTCGCCGCAACCCAGCAGCGTAGCGGCGGCCAGGGTCAGGCTCAGGGTGCGAAGCGACGGGGACACGCTAAGGGGCATGGCAGGGCTCTCGCAGGGGACTCGCTGGGTAGAGCCCGGGTAAGGGAGAACGTTCCGGGCGAGGAGGCGCTAGCCAAGTCCAGGTACTCAAGGGCGAAGCGCCTAGGAGGTTACAAAATGACCGTAGCAAGGTGTCTGGTCTCTTTTGATGCCGAAGCGCTTCGTTCGTCTTTGACCTGATCGAGAAAGTTTCGCTGATTCAAGGCGTTAGCTCGGCCGTGGCGAGCAGCGTGGCGAAGTGCCGGCAATCTGACATGAAATAAGGGGTAACTAACTGTTTTCGAAGAGAAATAGTGCCTAAAGCTCTGGGCGTTTGCGCCGATAGCTGCGTCAACAATGACGACGAAGTCGCACCAAACGGCGCCGCAGGAGGATGCGGCGCCCGAGCTCGCCCACGCCAGGAGCCCGCTAGGTTGCGGAAGGCGGGGACTATCCTTTTCCTACAGGTGCAGTCATGCAATCCCTTACCCGGCGCTTGCGCCATCTTTCGCTGCGTCTCGCCGGTACCCTGGCCCTGACCAGCGCACTGTTCGGTTCGTCCCAGGCGGTCGAACTGGTCGGTCTCAACTTCTCCGGCGCCGGCTTCGCCAGCCAGGTGCTCCCGGGCATGAACAATCGCAACTATGTCTTCCCCAGCGAACAGCACTTCAAGGACTGGAGCGCCAAAGGCATCAAGCTGGTGCGCTTCCCGATCATCTGGGAACGCATCCAGCCCAAGCTGAACTCGATGCTGGACCCGGACTACGGCGCCCTGATCACCCAGACGCTCAACTACGCGCAGAAATACGACGTCAAGGTGATCCTCGACCTGCACAACTACGCCCGCTATCGCGGCGAGGTGATCGGCGCCGGCAAGGTCACCTATTTCAACTACTGGGATGTGACCTACCGCCTGGCTTACCGCTTCGGCAAGCATCCGGCGCTCTATGGCTACGACATCATGAACGAGCCCCACGACGCCGTGGCCTTCTGGCCGACCGCTGCCCAGCACGGCATCAATGGCATCCGCACCGTGGACAACGTGCATCCCATCATCGTCGAGGGTAATGGCTGGTCCAGCGCCGCCCGCTGGCCGCAGTGGAACGATCCCCTGCTGGCGCTCAAGGATCCGGCGAACAAGCTGATCTTTTCCGCCCACGTCTATTTCGACAACGACGGCGGTGGCCAGTACGCCAGCAAGGACATGAGCGGCTTCGATCCCCAGGTCGGGGTGAACAGGGTCAAGCCCTTCGTCGACTGGCTGAAGAAGAACGGCAAGCAGGGCTATATCGGCGAATTCGGCGTGCCGGATGACGATCCGCGCTGGCTGGTGGCCATGGACAACATGCTGGCCTACCTCAAGCAGAACTGCATCCCGGCCAGCTACTGGGCCGCCGGACCAGGCTGGGCCAACTACAACCTGGCGGTGGAACCCATCAATGGCGTGGATCGGCCGCAATGGGCGACGCTGAAGAAGTACGTTGACAACACCAGCTGCACGCGGATCGGGCCCAATTAAGCGGCGCTGACGATGGCGGTCCTCAGGCTTGGCAGGCTACCCTTCGGTTTTAACCGTGCCAGCCCGAGGACCCCTCATGAGCCAGATTCCCGCCGACCTGCGTTATGCCGCCAGCCACGAATGGGCGCGCCTGGAAGCCGATGGTAGCGTCACCGTCGGCATTTCCGACCATGCCCAGGAGGCGCTGGGCGATGTGGTCTTCATCGAACTGCCGGAGATCGGCAAGACCCTCGGCGCCGGCGAGCAGGCGGGCGTGGTGGAGTCGGTCAAGGCCGCTTCGGACATCTATGCCCCGGTGGGCGGTGAAGTCATCGCCATCAACGAGGCCCTGGCCGACGCGCCCGAGCAGGTCAACGGCGAGCCCTATGACGCCTGGTTCTTCAAGCTCAAGCCGCAGGACGCGGCCGAGCTGGAGAAGCTGCTGGATGCCGAGGGCTATCGCCAGGCCAGCGAAAGCTAAGGCGCCCCTCGCGCTTCGCGAGGTCAGAAACGAAGAACCCCGCACGGCATGACCGGCGGGGTTCTTGGTATGCCTGGCCGTTACTGGGTCAGGATACGCATGGCCAGATCGCTGTCGCTGGCCTGCAGACCCGGCTGAGCGGCGCGCATGTCGCGCAGGGCGGCTTCCAGGTAGGGGCCGCGGATCTGGCCGTTGCTGGCGAGATAGGAGCTGGCATCGTCCTGGGTGGCGGCGACGATCTTGTGGTCGTCACGGCTGGTGGTATAGAACGAACCAGAGGTCGCGCCCAGGGTCGCGGCATGACGCCAGAACCGGGCATCCGCATTGGCGGCAGTGGTCGCGGCCAGCAGCGGCAGGCCAATCAGGGAAACCAGAGCAAGCTTCTTCAGGCGCATGGATGAGATCTCCTTCTTGAGGTTTCCTATAGAGGGCCAAGCCCCCTCCTGAGTTCCAGGCCGCTGCGCTCGCCTAGCCCTGGATCATGCTGTGGATGCGCTCCGCCAGGGCATCGATGTCGAAGGGCTTGATCAGCATGTCCATGTTCTCGCCGAGGAATTCCCCGCGCACCTTGGCGTTCTTGGCATAGCCGGTGATGAACAGTACCTTGAGCTCGGGCCGGCGACCGCGAGCGATCTCGGCGAGCTGGCGGCCGTTCATGCCGGGCAGGCCGACATCGCTGATGAGCAGGTCCAGGCGTTGGTCGCTCTCGATGATCGGCAGGGCACTGTCGGCGTCGCCGGCTTCCAGGGCGGTGTAGCCCAGTTCGGCGAGCACCTCCAGCACGATCATGCGCACGGCATATTCATCCTCGACCACCAGGACGGTCTGCCCGGCCTCGGCCCGCGGCGCGACCTTGGCCGTCGGCTGGTCGCTGGTTGCCGTGACGACCTCGGGGTGCCGCGGCAAGTAGAGGCTGATGGTGGTGCCCTGGCCCGGTTCGGTGTCGATGCGCGCGGTGCCACCGGACTGCTTGACGAAGCCGTAGATCATCGACAGGCCGAGTCCGGTGCCCTGGCCGGCCGGCTTGGTGGTGAAAAAGGGCTCGAAGGCCTTGGCCTTGACCTCCGGCGGCATGCCGGTGCCGGTATCGGCCACGCTCAGCCGCACATAGTCGCCCGGCGCCAGGGATTCGCGCGCCGCCGTCTCGTGGTCCAGGCTGAGGTTGGCGGTGGCGATGCACAGCTCGCCTCCTGCCGGCATGGCGTCGCGGCCGTTGATCACCAGGTTGAGCAGGGCGTTTTCCAGCTGGTGGGTATCGCTGTGGGCGAGCCAGGCGAGGGGAGCGAGCTCCAGGCGCAGGACGATGTTCTCGCCCACCGTGCGCACCAGCAGGTCCTGCAGGGATTCGACCAGCTGGTGCACGTCCACCGGCTGCGGATCGAGGGTCTGCCGGCGGGCGAAGGCCAGCAGGCGATGGGTGAGGGCCGCGGCGCGGTCGGCCGAATTGACCGCCGCGTTGATATAGCGATCCAGGTCCTGGGTGCGGCCGTTGGCGATGCGCAGGCGGATCAGGTCGAGGGCGCCGACGATGCCGGTGAGCATGTTGTTGAAGTCATGGGCGATGCCGCCGGTGAGCTGGCCGATGGCCTCCATCTTCTGCGACTGGCGCAGCGCCTCTTCAGTGCGCTCGCGCTCGTAGATCTCGGCGATCAGGCGCGCGTGGCTGTGGCCCAGCTCCTGGGTGCGCTCGGCGATGCGCTGTTCCAGCTGGTCGGTGGTCTGCCGCGCCTCGGTGATGTCCACACCACAGCCCACCAGGCCATGGAATTCACCATCGAGCTCCAGCCGCGGCGTACCTTCCAGGCGCAGCCAGCGCCACTCGCCCTGGGCGTTGCGCACCCGCACCTCGGCGCGCAGGGCGCTATGGGTGGCGATGGCCTGGCGGAAGGCACCTTCGAAGGCCGGGCATTCGGCATCCGGCAGCAGGGCGCTCCAGCCCTGGCCATGCAGGTCGGCATCGTGCAGGTCGAATTCGCTGGCGAAGCGCTGGTTGACGAATTGCAGCTGGCCCTCGGCATCGCAGGCCCAGATCAGCACCGGGGCGCTGTCGGCCATCAGGCGGAAGCGCCCCTCGCTCTCGCGCTGGGCCTCCTGGGAGCGCTGCCGGCAGATCGCCGACCAGAGCCGGTCGGTGACGTCGCGCAGGAACTGCACCTCGCCTTCCGTCCACAGCCGGGCGCGCTGGTCATGGGCGACGAACAGGGCGCGCAGGCGGCCATCTTCGTAGAGCGGGATGTCCACCAGGGCGGCGATCTCCAGGTCGAGCAGGCGCTGGGCATTGGCCCGGGCGCGCGGGTCCTGGCTGACGTCGTCGATGACCAGCGGCGGCTCGCCGTCCTGCTGGCCCAGGCTGTCCGGCGCCAGCAGCGGATAGGCCAGGGCCTGGTCGAAGCTGCCGTTGGGGGTCCAGACCTGTTGCAGGACGAAGGTGCCGCGGCCTTCGTCGAGCCGGGCATAGCCGACCCGGCGCAGGCCCAGGCGGGCGCCCACCAGTTCCAGGGCGGCGGCCACCCCGGCACTTTCCGGATCGCCTTCGCGCAGGCGGTCGCCGAGTTCAATGAGGGCGTGCTGGCGGGCTTCCGCCTCGCGGCGCTCCTCGATCTGCTGGCGCAGCTGGCGATTGGTCTCGCTGATGCGATCGGCGTCGTGCCGCTCGCGGGTGATGTCGCGGGCGATGCCCACCAGGCGGCGCTGGCCGCCGGGTTCCAGGCGTTCGCGCCCGCGGATGCTCAGCCACACCGGCTCGTCCTGGCGCGAGCTGCGGACCCGAAAGGTCAGGCGCAGGTCGTAGGCATTGCCGCCGCCCTGGATGGCGGCGGTCACGTAGGCGCGTACCCGCGGGGCATCGGCGGGATGCAGGGCGCGCAGCAGGGCCGCGCCGCGCATGGTGCTGCGTCGCGCGGCGGCGCCGACCAGATTGGCGAGGCGGGTATCCCAGCTGATCAGGTCACGGTCGATATCGTAGTCCCAGACACCCAGGTCGGCGACGTCCATGGCCAAGGCGATGCGCTGCTCGGCCAGGCGCAGGGCGTCGGCTGCCGCGGTGCGCTCGATGACGATGCGGATGCGCTCGGCGACCTCGCGGACCAGGGCCACGTCGCCGGTGGTCCAGTGCCGCGGCGTATCGGCGTAGAGAAACAAGAGGCCGACCAGCTTTTCGTCGGCGAGCAGGGGCACCACCAGGCCGGCGCGCACGCCATGCTCCAGCAGCAGGCTGCGCATCTCGCCCAGGCGCTGGTCCTGGGCACTGTCTTCCACGCTGACGATGATGCCGCGGCGCAATTCCTCCACCGCCGAGGTGTGCCAGTGCCCCAGGCTGGGCAGGTTGAGGCGGTGGGTGCGGCCCTGTTCGAGCCAGTCGCTGTCGATGGTCAGGCTGCCGTCGCGGCCGACCCGGGCATAGCCGATGCGCTGTACCGCCAGCAGATGTCCCAGGCTGTCGCCCAGCACCGAGGCCACTTCGCCGGTATGGGTCACCCCGTGCAGCAGGTCGCCCAGTTCCAGCAGGAAGCGCTGGCGATCATGGCTGCGGATCCGTTCGCTGAGGTCGACGAAGGTGCAGATGGCACCCTGTACCTCGCCGTCGCGCCAGAGCGGCTGGGCGCGCCATTCCACTGGCAGCAGGCTGCCGTCTTCGCGCAGTAGGGCGTCGGCGGACAAATGCAGGGTGGTGCCCTCGCTGGCGGCGCGCTGCAAGGCCCGGGCGCCGTCGTCGCTGCGCGCGGAGCTGAGGCGGGCGTCCAGGCGTTCGCCGAGGATGTCGCGCTCCTCGGCCAGCCCGAGCATCTGCCGGAAGGCGCGGTTGCACAGGGTGGCGCGCCCATCGCGATCCAGGGCGCAGAAACCCTCATGGGTCGATTCGAGCAGCAGGTGGGCGAAGGCCTCGCTTTCCCGCAGCGCCGTTTCCGCCCGCTTGCGGCTGTCGATGTCCTGGGCCACGCCCACCCAGTGTTCGATTTCGCCACTGGCATTGGTGAAGGGCATGGTGCGGGTTTCGAACCAGCGATAGTGGCCCTGGGCATCGCGCAGTTGCAGTTCCAGGCTGCCGGCGACGCGTTGCTGGCGCACTTCCCGCCAGCGCTGCAGCAGCTCCTGGCGCTGCTCGGGATGGATGGCAGCGGCCCAGAGGTCGGGATCGGCGACCGCGCTAGCGGGGCTCAGGCCACTGTATTGGTACCAGTAGCGATTGGCGTACTCGAAGCTGCCGTCGGGGCGCGCGAACCAGATGATCTGCGGATTGACGTCCATCAGGGCGCGATAGTGGGCATCGTCGAGGCGATTCGCCGGGGCGGCGGTCGGCTTCGTCCGTGCCTCCAGCAGCCGCAGCACCTGGCGGGCGAGGCGTTCCAGTCCGTCGAGACGCGAGGTGCTCAGCTCCCGCGGCTGCCAGTCGAGGACACAGAGGGTGCCGAGAAAGATGCCCTCGGCGGTGCGCAGCGGTGCCCCGGCGTAGAACCTCAGGCCGGCCGGGTCGGTCACCAGGGGGTTGTCGCTGAAGCGCGGGTCCTGGCTGAGGTCCTCGATCTGCTGCGCCTGCTGGGCCCCATGCAGGTGCTGGCAGAAGGACAGGGTCAGGGGGATCTGCGCCACGCCCAGGCCGCGTTCGGCCTTGAACAGCTGCTGCCGTTCGCCGAGCAGATTGACCGCGGCGATGGGCGTCTCGCACAGGGTGGCGGCCAGTTCCACCAGGTCGTCGAAGGCCGGCTCCGGCTGGTCGTCGAGCAGGCCATAGGCTGCCAGGAGCTCCTGGCGGCGATGGATCTGTTCGGCGTCCTCGGCCGCCACGGCCGGAAGAGTCACGACGGTTGTCTGCACGGCTCGCTATCCTTGTTCCGCTCGCGGGCTGCTGGGGCGCTAACGTTCGCTCTGGGGGGTGACGCGCAGGACTTCTTCCACGGTGGTGAAACCGGCGGCGAGCTTTTGCGCGCCGGACAGTCGCAGGCTGCGCATGCCTTCCTTGAACGCCTGACGCCGCAGGGCAGTGATGTCGGTATCCGCGGTGATCAGTTCACGCAGACTATCGGAGAGGGTGAGGATTTCGTATACCCCGGCACGACCGCGGTAGCCGGTGTCGCGACATTCCGGGCAACCCACCGGCTGCATGGCGCCAGTGGGCAGCGGCGCGTTCCAGGGCTTGGTCAGCTCCTGCCAGGCGGCCGGATCCAGCTCGGTGGGTGTCTTGCAGGCGGGGCACAGGGTCCGCACCAGGCGCTGGGCCATGACGCCCAGCACGGTGGCGCGGATCAGGTAATAGGGCACGCCCAGTTCGATCAGCCGGCTCACCGAGCTGGGGGCATCGTTGGTGTGCAGGGTGGACAGCACCAGGTGGCCGGTCAGCGCCGCCTGGATGGCCATCTCGGCGGTCTCCAGATCGCGGATCTCGCCGATCATGATGATGTCCGGGTCCTGCCGCATCAGCGCCCGCACGCCACTGGCGAAGGTCACCTCGATATTGGGCTGCACCTGCATCTGGTTGAAGGAGTCCTCCACCATCTCGATGGGGTCCTCGATGGTGCAGACGTTCACCTCGGGCGTGGCCAGCTGCTTGAGGGTGGTGTAGAGGGTGGTGGTCTTGCCCGAGCCGGTGGGGCCGGTGACCAGGATGATGCCGTTGGGCTGCCCGGTCATGCCGGCCCAGCGGCGCAGGTCGTCGGCGGAAAAGCCCAGCTGGTCGAAGCTCTTGAGCAGCACGTCCGGGTCGAAGATCCGCATCACCAGCTTCTCGCCGAAGGCGGTGGGCATGGTCGACAGGCGCAGCTCCACTTCCTTTTCCCCGGCCATGCGCGTCTTGATCCGGCCGTCCTGGGGCTTGCGCTTCTCGGCGACGTTCATGCGCCCGAGGTTCTTGATCCGGCTGACCACCGCCAGGGTGACCTGCGCCGGGAACTGGTAGACGGTGTGCAGCACCCCGTCGATGCGAAAGCGCACCGCGCCCTGCTCGCGGCGCGGCTCGACGTGGATATCGCTGGCGCGCTGCTGGAAGGCGTACTGGAACAGCCAGTCGACGATGTTGACGATGTGGGCGTCGTTGGCATCCGGCTCGCCATCGCTGGCGCCCAGGTTGACCAGTTGCTCGAAGTTGCCGACGCCGCTGGTCTTCTGCTCCACCGCCGAGGCGCCGGTCACCGAGCGCGCCAGGCGGAAGAACTCCTGGGTGTAGCGGGTGATGTCGGCGGGGCTGGCCACCACGCGCTTGATCGGCCGCTGCAGCACATGGGTGAGGTTGCTCTCCCAGCTGTGCACGAAGGGCTGGGCGCTGGCCACCGTCACCTCGTCCGGGCTCACCGCCACGGCGAGGATCTTGTTGCGCTGGGCGAAGGCATAGGACATCAGCGGAGTGACCGAGGCCACGTCCACCTTGAGTGGGTCGATGCGGTAGAAGGGCTGGCCCGAGTACTCCGCCAGCCAGCGGGTCAGGCTGTCCAGGTCCAGCTTGCGCCCGGGCCGGGAGAGGTCGTCGACGCTCTGCGCGGCGAGGAATTCCAGCGGATGCTGCTGCGGGTTGGCCGAGCCGCGGCGCAGCAGCAGGCACTGCTCGGCGGTCTGCTGATCGATGCGCTGCTGGCCAACCAGCTCGCGCAGGATGTCGCCCAGGTCGAGCCAACGATCAGCGGAAGGGGAAGCTATGGCGGACATCTGGACTCCTAGACAGGATGGTCGCCCGGATTCGACAGCCTGTCCGCGGGCGACGCCACTACCGCCCCCGTGGACGCTGGGGCGGTCGTTTTTTCCAGCATAGCGATTTTGCGTTGCGGAATCGCTCGCGGCCTTGTGCCATCAGGATGGACGGCGTGGCCAGGGTATCGTTCCTGCCGTCCGGCAGCTCAGGTCAGGGCTTTCCAGGGCGCCAGCACGAAGACCAGCCGGGCCTGCTCGCTTACCCCGGCGAGGTCGCCATGGGCGCTCAGGGGGGCCAGCTTGCCCAGCTCGCCATACAGCCGGTCGGCCTCCGGCAGGTCCAGGGAACCACGCGCCAGGTGCAGCCAGACCTGCATCCGTTCCAGGCGTGGCAGCTGCTGCTCGATCAGCTCGGGTTCGGTGACGGCGCGCAGCAGCGGCAGCTCGGCCGCTTCCTGGGCGAGCAGGCGCGGCAGCCACTGGCCCAGGGGCGTTGCGCCCTGGCGTTCGCCCCGGCCGGTACGGCCCTGGGT